>CALEEU010000236.1 GCA_937875975.1 uncultured Opitutia bacterium
CGCCGGATAAAGGACCGAAGCGCCCACGTCGCGACGCCGGTACGCCGATCTCCCCCCGACTGCGAATCCGGCTCTGATTCCTCGCATGTCGTCCGCCATCCAGCTCATCGAAGTCCGCGGGCCCGAATTGGCGCCATGGATCGATGTTCTGGGAGGGCTGCGCATCGCCGTCTTCCGCGAGTTTCCGTATCTCTACGCAGGCGACCTAGAGTATGAGCGGGAATATCTCCGCGCCTACCTCGGCTGCCCGCGTAGCCTTGTCGTCTTTGCCCGCGCTGAGTCCGGCCAGACGGTCGGCGCGACCACGTGCCTGCCACTGGCCGACGAGACCGAAGACTTCCGCACCCCGTTCGTGCGCGCCGGCGTGCCGACGGACGACGTCCTCTACCTTGGTGAAAGCATCGTCCTGCCTGAGTTTCGCGGCGGCGGTCTCGGCGCGGAGTTCTTCGCCCGTCGCGAAGCGCACGCGCACCGGCTGGGCCTGCGTACGACGGCTTTCTGCGCGGTCGATCGGCCCGCCGATCACCCGGCTAGGCCCGCGGGCCATCGACCGCTGGACGCTTTCTGGACCCGGCAGGGCTACCGCCGTCGCCCCGAGTTGCAGGCCGTTTTCCCTTGGAAGGAAGTCGGCGAAGAACAGGAATCTCCGAAGACCCTCACCTTCTGGACGAAGACATGGACCGCCTGACTCTCGCCTTGCTGACCTTCGACGTCGGCGTCCCCGCGTCCACGCCCGATGCCTTCGCTGACCGTGTCTGCGCGCAGGTGCGCGAAGCGTGGGACGATGGTGCGGATCTCGTCGTGCTCCCAGAATTTCTCTGGATGGGCCTCGAGCCTTTCGTGGCGGAGGAAGATAAGCTCCGCGGCGTGGCGCGACTCTTCTGGACGGACCTTTGGCCCCGGCTCGCCCCGCGTCTGGCTCAGGCCGACAAGGGCGTGGTGCTCGGCACCGTGCCGTTCCTCGGCCCGGACGGACGTCTTCGCAATCGCGCGCCGATCTGGGATGGCCTCGCCTTCCGTCATCAGGACAAACTGCACCTCACGCCATGGGAAGCCGCCTTTGTCGGCGGCGACGGTGTCGGTCTCTGGTCTTTTCGCGGCGTGCGCTGCGTCGTCGTCATCTGCCTCGACGTCGAGATTCCTGAGCTCGCTTCGCTCCTGCGCGGTCAAGGCGTCGAACTCATGCTCGTGCCGAGCGCGACGGAGACCCTGCTCGGGGTTGAGCGCGTGGGCCGCTGCGCCGACGCACGTGCGGTCGAACTCGGCTGCCACGTGGGCGTGTGCCATCTCCTTGGCCGCACCACTTCCGTGCTTATCGACGAGAATGTCGGCCGCGCGGCGGCCTTCGCGCCTTCGCAGGCCGCTTTCCGCGACGAGCCGCGTCACCTTGCCACCCCGGTCTGCACGGAAGGGGACCACGCCCTCACCGTCGACGTCGACCTTGCGCTCCTGCGTCGCCATCGCGCGACGCCCGGCGAGACGGACCCCTCCAAACTCCCCGCTCGCCCGCTCCGCCTCCTTACCTGAACCCATGCACCCGCTCATCCAACAGTATTACCAGGCTTTCAACTCCGGCGACCGTGAGGCGCTGCTCGCGCTCCTGCATCCCGACATTGTCCACGAGATCAACGAAGGCGGCGTCGAGGTCGGCATCCCCGCCTTCCGCGCTTTCCTCGGCCGCATGGACCGTTCTTACCGCGAGCAGGTCGAGGACCTTGTCGTCTTCGCTGGTCCGGACGCCGGCCGCGCCGCCGCCGAATTCTACATCCGCGGCGAGTATCTCAAGACCGACGAAGGCCTCCCGCCCGCTACCGGCCAGAAGTATCACCTCCGCGTCGGGGCCTTCTTCGAGGTCAAGGACGGCAAGGTCGCCCGCGTTTCGAATTACTATAACCTCAGCGCCTGGCTGCGGATGGTCGGAGCCTGAGTGGGTGCACCCCTGACCCGTCCCCATTCCGGACGACATTTCTTGGTTTGCTCACGCCTTCATCGCCTCCGGGTCTGAGGATAAAGGGGGAGGCGGGCGCATTGCAGTTTGCCTCGCTTCGGCGGGGTGGCTTATTTCCCAGAACACGGCAGCCCCGCCGCCCCCATGAACCCCTTGCCCGCCGCCCTCCTGGTGCTGCTGCTGTCCGCTTTGGCGGAGGCTCTGCATGCCCGTCGGGTGCGCGTCGCCGCCCGGTTAGCTTTTGGCCCCGAGGGCGCCTCGCGGGGTTGGACCATTATCGCGCCTTTGCTGCGTTGCATCGCGCTCGCGGCGTTCGCCTGGGGCTTGGCGGTGATGTGGCAACTGCATCAGGCGGCCAAGGATGGTAAGCCCGCTGACACCAAGGAGCCGGTGCGTCTGGTCTTCGTGGCCGATCTTTCGCCCAGCATGT
>CALEEU010000237.1 GCA_937875975.1 uncultured Opitutia bacterium
TGCTTGAAGCCGCCGCCGGCGAGCAGGATGGGCAGGTTGGTGTTATCGTGGGTGTTGGCGTCGCCCATGTTGCTGCCGAAGAGCACCATCGTGCGGTCGAGCAGGCGTTGGCCGCCTTCACGGTGTTCGGTGAGGCGTCCGAGGACCTTGGCGAGCAGCGTCATCTGCTGCTGATCGGCGTCCTTGAGCTGGGCGACCTTCTCGATGGATTGTCCGTGGTGGCTTAGGTTGTGATAGCCGTCCGTCGTGTTCTGGTCGGGATGCAGCTTGAAGACGGGCGTGGCGAAGGCGTCGACCATCAGGGTCACGATACGGGTCGAGTCCGACTCGAACGCCAGCTGCGCCATGGAAAGCATCAGGTCGAACTTCGCGAAGAAGAGCTGGCGGTCGGTGATATCGGTGGGCATCGCCCGGTCGGTTGAGGGCTTGGCGCGCATTTCCCACTCGCGGGCGGTGCGGAGGCGGGCTTCCACCTCGCGGACCGAGGTCAGGTATTGGTCGAGGCGGGTGCGATCTTCGCCGTCCAGATCTCGGGCGTAGCGCTTGGTGTCGTCGAGCAGGGTGTCGAGGATGCTGCCACGTTCTTCGAGCCGGTGGAGCTGACGGGCGACTTCGGCCGGATTGCCCTGCAGGAACATCCGGCGGAAGAGGGCGGAGGCGCTGTCTTCGGCCGGCAACAGGACGCCGTCGCGCGTCCAAGACAGGCTGCGGTTGGCTTTGTCGATGTTGACCCCGAGGTTGAGCGTCGGAAGGCGCGTGACCTGGCCGAGCTTCTCCGCGGCGAACTGATCCAGGGAGATCTCGTTGCGGAAGCCGCTCTTGGTCGGACCGCGGGCGGCGGTCAGGAAACAGTTCTCGGTGCTGTGGCCGCCGTTGACGTCCGGATGGGAAAGGCCGCTGAAGACCGTGAAGTCGTCGCGGAATGGCGCCAGCGTCGCGAGGTAAGGCGAGGCTTCATAACCGCGGCCGGTCTTCGTCGGGAAGAACTGGGTGGGCAGCACGCCGAGGTTATTCGAGATCAGGAGCATCCGCTGCGGCGGGGCGGAAGGCTTGTCGCGACCGAAGGCCGGCGTGAAGCTGCCGAGGATGGGCAAGGCCAGGAAAGCTCCGGCTCCGCTGAGGAAGCGGCGGCGGGAAAGTTGTCGGGCGATATGAGGGGCTTGCATGGTCAGCGCGCGGGGCCGCGGAAGAGGGGGCTTTGGATCACGCCGTGGAGGAGGTCGCGCACGCGATACCCGTCTTGGGCGCTGGCATCGAGGACGGCTTCGATCTTCGGACGGTCGGCGAAGCGTACTGGCGTACCGGTCGCGTAGAGGACGAATTGATGCAGGAGATTGCGGGCGAGTTGGCGGTCG
>CALEEU010000238.1 GCA_937875975.1 uncultured Opitutia bacterium
TCAGAACTCCCAGCGCCGGTCCGGTCCCAGGTGGGGGGTCAGGACGATGTCGTCGAGGTCGACCGCCGCAGAACCGGCGGGCAGGTAGAGGCGGAGGATGCCCGAGGTCTGCTTGGCTTCGAGGTCCACGGTGATCGTCTGCCAGACAGCTTCACCGGAGGTCCGGTAGGGCACGGAGAGAATCTCGGGTCCGCCCGCGGCACCCAAGAGCACGATGCGCCCTTCGCCGGCCTGCGGGGCGCGGATCTTGAAGGACAGCTTGGCCTTGCCGGCGTAGGTGCCGGCGCCGACGCCGATGAAGGAGTCCGCTCCCTTGGACTCGATGTGCAGGGCTCCTTCGATGACCGCCGCCTTACCGGCGCGGTTCTTCCAGCCGCCGGGGAGATCGTCGGGCGCCAGGGCTTTCTTCTTGGCCGGGGCCTTGGGCGCGGCTTTGCCGAAATTCGGATTCGCCTTCGGAATCACCGCCTCGGTGTCCTTGAGGAAGCCGTCGATGAGTCCGTTGAGTTCCTGCGCGACCGCCGGCTGCTCCTTGGCGAGGTTGCGACGTTCGCCGAGGTCGTTCTTCAGGTCGTACAGTTCGAGCTCGTCGGAGCCATCCTCGTTGCGTCCGTAGAAGCGGAGGAGCTTCCAGTCGCCTTTGCGCACGGAGGAGCCGGCGTAGAACCCGTCCATGACGGAGTCACGCGTGGCGTTGCCGTGCGGGAAGTGGCAGAAGACGCGGTCGCGGGGCGAAGCGCCGCCGAGGAGGGCGTCCGTCTGGTCGAGGCCGTCGACTTTCTGGTCAGGCTTGCCCGTCGCTCCGCCGGCGCGCAGGAGGGTCGGGTAGAGGTCGACCGACTGCATCAGGAAGTCGGCGGTCGCGCCGGCCTTCACCTTGCCGGGCCAGACGACGATGCCCGGCTCGCGGGTGCCGCCTTCGTAGAGCGAGGCCTTGCCGCTGCGGTAGGGCAGGTTGCTCGTCGCGGGAATCTCGGCGTAGCCGTCGGGATCGGTCTTCTTGGGCGGATAGGCGTAACCGCCGTTGTCAGACCAGAAGACGATGAGCGTGTTGTCGGCTTCGCCGGAATCGTCGAGGTGCTTCAGCAGGCGACCGACGGAGTCGTCGAGGCTCTTGACCATCGCGGCGTAGAGCGGGTTCTTCTGCGGGTTCGCGGGATCGGTCTTCTGCTTGAAATGTTCGATGTAATCCTTGCGCGCGTTCCACGGGGAGTGCACGGAGAAGAGCCAGAAGTTGACGAAGAACGGGCGGCCCTTGCTGGCGCGGATGAACTTGCCGGCCTCGTCGGCCATGCGTTCGTCGACGTGACGACCCGCGTCGTCCTTGATCGCGGGGTCGGCGATGAACTGCCAGGGCGCGAGGTAGCCGCCGCCGGGGCCGGGCGCCTTAGGAGTGTGCGGCCAATCCTGGTCGAAGCCCTGGTCGCGCGGTTCATAGGCGTCGCCTGCTTTCAGGTTATGGCCGAGGTGCCACTTTCCGAAGTGCGCCGTCGCATAGCCGGAGGCCTTGAGCGCCTCGGCGAGCGTGTGGTAATCGGGCTTGAGGCGGGTGACGCTATCGGCGACGAGTACGCGGACTTTGCCGTTCTCGTTCTTGCCGAGGCTTTTCTCGAGCTGCACCGTCGGCAGGTGGCAGACGGGCGCGGTGATCCCGGTGCGGGCCGGGTATTGGCCGGTCAGGATGCTCGAACGCGTCGGCGAACAGAGCGGGCTGGCGGCATAGGCCTGCGTCAGGCGGACGCCGCGGGCGGCCAGGCGGTCCAGGTTGGGAGTCTCATGGTACTTGCTGCCGAAGCAGGCGAGGTCGCGCCCGCCGAGGTCGTCGGCGAGGATCAGGATGATATTCGGTTTATCCGCGGCGACGAGCGCGAGCGGAGCGAGGAGGAGGGCGAGGGGGCGCATCAGTGAAGGGGTAGGGGTAGGGGTAGGGGTAGGGGTAGGGGCAGGGGTGGGGCGATCAGTGGGGGAGGCCTTTGAGGTCGGCGGGCATCACTTTGTCGTCCTTGGCGAGTTGAGCCTCGAGCAGGCTGAGCATCTCCTTGAGCTTGTCGGCTCGGTCGGCCGCCAGGTCGGTCTTCTCGTAGGGGTCTTGGCCGAGGTCGAAGAGCTGCGGGGCGCCTTTCTTCAGGCGGATGACCTTCCAGTCTCCGTGGAGCAGAGCCTGGCCCTGGGAGTGGGCGATGTAGACCGTGCGGGCGGCCGGGGCGGCTTCATCGCCGCGGATGACTTTCCAGCGGTCGAGTCCGTCCCACTGCGGGTCTTTCTCCGGGCGGAAGCCGGCGAGTCCGGCGAGCGTCGGCAGCCAGTCGCCGACATAAAGCGGGGCGGAGACCTTGCCGGGCTTCAGCGTGCCGGGCTGGTTGGCGAAGGCGCACACGCGGATGCCGCCCTCGAAGAGCGTGTTCTTCTGGCCGCGGAGCGGGTCGTTCTCGCTGTTGAAGGGCGAGTCGGGCACCGTGCCGACGTAGGCGTTCTTCAGGCCTTCGATACCGCCGTTGTCGGACGTGAAGACGATGAGGGTCTTCTCTCGCTGGCCGGTGCGCTCCAGCGCGTCGACGAACGCGCCGACCTTGGCGTCGAGCTGCGAGACCATCGCGGCCATGCGGAGGCGCGACTCATGCTTCACGGGGTCATCGTGGAACTTCACGCCGTCGTAGGTCTTCTTGTATTCGGCCGGCGCGTCGACGGGCGTGTGGACGGCGTGGAAGGGGACGTAGACGAACCAGGGCTTATCGCCGCCTTGGGTGATGTGCTTCAAGGCTTCGGCGGCGATGAGCTCGGTGGCGTTGCCTTCTTCGCGGAAGAGTTTCCCGTCGCGGTGCCAGGTGTCCTCGTAGGGATTACCTTTGCGATATTTATGCGTCCACGGATCCGCCGCGCCGGTGAGCGTGCCGTAGCTGGTGTCGAAGCCGTAGGCGTTGGGGATCCATTCCGGTCGCGCGCCGAGGTGCCACTTGCCACTCAGATGGGTGCGATAGCCGGCGGCCTTGAGGGCCGAGGCGAGGGTCGGCGTGCCGAGGGGCAGCGCACGGAGGTTGCTCGGGCTGAGCGCCTGCGGGCCGAAGCGACCGGGGCAACGCCCGCTCATGAGCGCGGCGCGCGTCGGGGTGCAGACGGGCTGGACGTAATGGCGGTCGAGTTCGCGTCCCTCGCGCACGAGCTTGTCCATGTGCGGGGTCTTGCCGAAGCCCCCGTGCCACCCGACGTCGGACCAGCCCAGGTCGTCGGC
>CALEEU010000239.1 GCA_937875975.1 uncultured Opitutia bacterium
GGACGCCGCGCTTCATCGAGTTCTTCCGCCAGGCGACCCCGATCGACGTCATCGAAGCCAGTCGCATCGGTTCGCGTCCGTCTCGCCGTACCGGGGCCGCTTCGCTCGAAGACTTGCGCGCGATTCCGTGGGTGTTCGCCTGGAGTCAGGCGCGCTTCTACCTTTCCGGCTGGTATGGCGTCGGTTCTGCGCTGGCCCGTCTCAAGGAAGAAGACCCTAAGGGCTTCGAGGTCATCCGAAAGAATTACGACGGTTGGCCGCCTCTGCGCTACATGCTCAAGAACGCCTCCACGAGCGTCTTGGCCTCGAATCGTAGCATGATGAAGCTCTACGGCGCGCTCGTCACCGACAAGAAGCTCCGCGGCCTCTTCCTGAACCGCATCCTCGCCGAGCATAACCTGAGCCGCAAGATGCTCGACGAGCTTTCTGGCTCGAAGCTCAGCGAAGGACGTCCGCGTCTCCGTAAGGTCATCGCCCTGCGTGAATCCGCGATCGACCTCCTGCATGAGCAGCAGGTCGCGCTGCTCAAGGATTGGCGCAAGAAGGTCGCCGATGGCGACCGCAAGGAGGCCGAAGCGCTCCTGCCGCAGATGCTCCTCTCGTTGAACGCCATCGCCGCCGGCCTGCAGGCTACGGGTTGATTCGGCAATCGGTCAAAACCGAAGGCCGGCTTCCGCGAGGAGGCCGGCCTTCTTGTTGCCCAGGGGCTTTAGAGCGTCAGATATGCTTCCAGAAATCCATCAGGAAGCGGGTGGCCAGTTGAGCGAGGAAGACGATGTTCCAGAAGATCAACTGGAGGCCAAGCGAAGGCCCGAAGTCCATGCTCAGGATCTGGGCCGAGGCGCTGGTCACTAATAGGACGACCGTGGCGGTGCAGAGGGAGATGACCAGGATCTCGATGGATTTAGGGATGAAGCCGGAGAGGCTCGTGTCGGCCATGCAGACGGCCGCGAAAGTCAGGGCGACGGAGACGAGCCCCGTGAGGCCGATGCCGAAGATCGTGCCGTCCTTGCCGAAAAAGTGTGCGGCAGCGAGTCGGCCGAGAAGCGGGATGTACATGACGACCATCGCGAGGGCCACCCAGAAGCCCATTGAGCCATAATCCTGGCCGAGGACCTTCTCGGCGTAATTCTCCACCGCATTCTTGATGATGGCTTCTTTAATCGGATTGGTGAAGGCGATGAGCACCTCGAAAACCTAGCCATAGCAGGCCTCTTGTCCACGCCTAAGGCGCGGGCTCAGCGCGTCCACTCCTCGCGGCCCGAAGCCCAGAGGTCGTAGTTCAGCGGGCGCTTGCCCGTCGGGACGAGTCGGAAATACCCGCCCGAGGCCTTGATGATCGCGAGACCGGCGGCGACATCCCAGAGGTTCGTTCCCGACTCGTAATACGTATCGGCGACACCTTCGCCCACGTAGGCGAGGGCGAGGGCCGCGGAGCCGATCATGCGAATCTTTTTATAGCGGCCGACCTGTTGGACAAAAAGCTGCATCGCGGGACCGGACTTATCGGCCGCGGCGGGAAAGCCGGTCATGATGCAGGCGTCCTTGATATTGGCGACCCAGCCGGGTGTGATGCGGACGCCATTGAGGAAGCTGCCTTCGCCGACGACGCCGAGATAGGTCTTCTTGCCCGTGAAGTCGTGGATGACGCCGAGGACCGGCTCCTTGCCGCGCATCAGTCCTAGCGAGACGCAGGTCGAGGGCTGGCGGCGGAGGTAGTTGTAGGTGCCGTCGAGCGGGTCGACGACCCAATAGAGGCTATCACCGTCGTAGAGGGAAGCATCGCCCCCGAGTTCTTCGCCGATCACCGGAATGCCCGTGGCCTTAAGCATATCGCGCACCAGGTGCTCCGAATCGACGTCGGCCTGCATCTTCACGTCATCGTCGGTCGAGGCGTTCACCTTCATCTGGGCGCCCTTGGCGAGTAGGTCGCCCGCGGCGATAGCAGTGGCCAACGCGACGGTTTTGAGGGCTTCAAGGGAGGGCGTGCTCACGAGGGCAGAGTGGGGCGGGCTTGTCGGCTCGGCAAACCTTAGATGCCTCGCCAACAAGAAGCCCGACTCATTGAGTCGGGCTTCGGTGGACGATGGGGTGAGGCTTACGGAAGCTCCGTCTTGCCCATCAGGAACTTATCGCACTCGCGGGCGACGCCACGGCCTTCGTTGAAGGCCCAGACGACGAGGGACTGACCGCGACGGCAATCGCCCGCGGCGAAGACGCCGGGGAGGTTGGTCACGTACTTCTCGTGCTCGGCCTTGACGTTGGAGCGGGCGTCGCGTTCGACGCCGAAGGCTTCGAGGAGAGGCTGTTCCGGGCCCATGAAGCCCATGGCGAGGAGGACGAGCTGAGCCGGGCGGACCTTCTCGGTGCCGGCGATCGGCTGAGGGCCGAAGACGCCCTTATCGTTCTTCTTCCATTCCACTTCGACGGTATGGACTTCCTTGAGGTTGCCCTGTTCGTCGGCGACGAACTTCGTGGCGGTGGTGAGGTACACGCGGGGGTCGGAGCCGAACTTGGCAGCGGCTTCTTCCTGGCCGTAGTCTACCTTATAGGTCTTCGGCCATTCCGGCCAGGGGTTGTCCTTGGCGCGGGTGAGCGGGGACTTCGCCATGATCTCGAGCTGGACGACGGACTTGCAGCCGTGGCGGAGCGAGGTGCCCACGCAGTCGGTGCCGGTATCGCCGCCGCCGATGATGACGACGTCCTTACCCTTGGCGGTGAAGGACGCGTCAGGGGACTTGCCGTCTAGGAGGTTCTTCGTGTTGGCGGCGAGGAACTCCATCGCGAGGTGCACGCCCTTGGCGTCGCGGCCGGGAAGGGGGAGGTCGCGGCCCTTGGTGGCGCCGACGGTGAGGATGACCGCGTCGAAGTCCTTGCGGAGCTGCTCAGACGAGATGTCGACGCCGACGTTGACGCCGCACTTGAACGTGACGCCTTCGGCTTCGAGGAGCGAGATGCGGCGAAGCACGACTTCGTTCTTATCGAGCTTCATGTTCGGGATGCCGTACATCAGCAGGCCGCCCGGACGGTCGGAACGTTCGAAGACGGTGACGTTGTGGCCGGCGTAGTTGAGCTGCGCGGCGGCGGAGAGGCCGGCGGGGCCGGAGCCGACGACGGCGACCTTCTTGCCGGTGCGCTTGGTCGGCGCGCGGGGGATGATCCAGCCATTGTCCCAGCCCTTGTCGACGATCGAGACCTCGATGTTCTTGATCGTGACGGCCGGCTTGTTCATGCCGAGCACGCACGAGCCTTCGCACGGGGCGGGGCAGACGCGGCCGGTGAACTCCGGGAAGTTGTTGGTCTTGTGGAGGCGTTCGAGCGCCTCATGCCAGAGGCCCTTGTAGACGAGGTCGTTCCACTCGGGGATCAGGTTGTTGATCGGGCAGCCGCTGGCCATCCCGCCGATGAGCTTGCCCGTGTGGCAGAACGGTACGCCGCAATCCATGCAGCGAGCGCCCTGCTTCTGGAGCTTCTCGTCGGAGTGGTGGTGGTGAATCTCTTTCCAATCGCCGATGCGGGTGAGGGCATCGCGATCAGGCGGGAGTTCGCGCTGGAATTCGACAAATCCGGTAGGTTTTCCCATGGTGCAGAAGGTGCTTGGTGTGAACGTGAGGGTGATCAGCCGCCGCCGACTCGGGCGAGGTCGCGCGAGTTGATCTCGAAGGCTTCGTTGAGGGCAGCGTCGCCGCTGAGTCCCTTGGCCTGCGCCGTGGCGATGGCCTGGAGGACGCGTTTGTAGTCCTTGGGCATCACCTTGACGAAGTGGGTTTGGGAGACGTCCCAGTTGGCGAGGAGCTTCTTCGCTTTATGGCTACCCGTGAGCTCGGCATGGCGTTCGATGAGGCCGCGGAGTTCCACGGCATCGTTAGCGTCAGGCTTTTCAAGGCCGACCATCTGCTTGTTGCAGCGGACTGCAAAGTCACCCTTTTCGTCGAGGACGTAAGCCACGCCACCGCTCATGCCGGCCGCGAAGTTACGGCCCGTGAGGCCGAGGACGACGACGCGTCCACCGGTCATGTATTCGCAGCCGTGGTCACCCACGCCTTCGACGACGGTGGTCGCACCCGAGTTGCGGACGCAGAAACGTTCGCCGGCCATACCGCGGAAGAAAGCCTCGCCGGACGTCGCGCCGTAGAGGGCGACGTTGCCGAGGATGATGTTATCTTCCGCCGGGAAGGTGGCCTTGGCGTCAGGGTAGACGATGACGCGACCGCCGCTGAGGCCCTTGCCGACGTAGTCATTGGCATCGCCTTCGAGCTCGATCGTCACGCCCGTGGGGACGAAGGCGCCGAGGGACTGGCCCGCGCTGCCCTTGAACTTCAGGTGGATGGTGCCATCCGGCAGGCCGTCGATGTGCTTCTTGGTGATCTCGTTGCCGAGGATCGTGCCGACGACGCGATGAGTGTTCTTGATCTCGCCTTCGTAGCGGACCTTCTGGCCCTTATCGATGGCGGGCTGACACGCAGCGAGGAGGACGGAGAGGTCGAGACCCTTCTCGAGACCGTGGTCCTGCTTCTCGGTGCAGAAGCGACCCACTTCGGGTCCGACCTTCGGCGAGTAGAGGAGCTTGGAGAGGTCGATGCCCTTGGCCTTCCAGTGGTCGACGGCGTGACGCGCTTCGAGGGCGTCGGTACGACCGACCATCTCGTTGAGCGTGCGGAAGCCGAGCTGAGCCATGATCTCGCGGACTTCCTGGGCGATGAAGCGCATGAAGTTCACGGTGTCTTCTGGACGGCCGGTGAAGTTCTTGCGGAGCTCAGGGTCCTGGGTGGCGACGCCGACCGGGCAGGTGTTGAGGTGACAGACGCGCATCATGATGCAACCGAGGGTCACCAGCGGAGCCGTGGCGAAGCCGAACTCTTCGGCGCCGAGAAGGGCGGCGATGACGACGTCGCGGCCGGTCTTCAGCTGGCCGTCGGTCTCGACGACGATGCGGGAGCGGAGGTTGTTGAGGACGAGGGTCTGGTGCGTTTCGGCGAGGCCGAGTTCCCATGGCAGGCCAGCGTGTTTGATGGAGGTCTGGGGCGAAGCGCCCGTACCGCCGTCGAAGCCCGAGATCAGGACGACGTCTGCATGCGCCTTGGCGACACCGGTAGCGATGGTGCCCACGCCGACTTCCGAGACGAGCTTCACGCACACCCGCGCGGCGCGGTTGGCGTTCTTCAAGTCATGGATGAGTTCCGAAAGGTCCTCGATCGAGTAGATGTCGTGGTGCGGGGGAGGGGAGATGAGGCCGACGCCAGGGGTCGAGTGACGCACCTTGGCGATGGGCGGGTAGACCTTGCCGCCGGGGAGCTGGCCGCCTTCGCCGGGCTTCGCGCCCTGGGCCATCTTGATCTGGATTTCCTTGGCGTTGGTCAGGTAGCGGCTCGTGACACCGAAGCGGCCGGAAGCGACCTGCTTGATCGCGGAGTTCTTCGAGTCGCCCTGTTCGTTGGTCCAGGTGAAGCGCGCGGGGTCTTCGCCGCCTTCGCCGGTGTTGGACTTGCCGCCGATGCGGTTCATCGCGACGGCGAGGGTTTCGTGGGCCTCGGTCGAGAT
>CALEEU010000240.1 GCA_937875975.1 uncultured Opitutia bacterium
AAGAGGTTCGCGACCTTGAGCTTGGGGTTCTTGGCGTGGAGTTCGTCCCAGACCTTCGGCGCGAGCACGACGCGGTTCGACTGCTTCCAGAACTGCACCTCGCTGAGCGTGCGGTCATACCAGCCGTTGCCGACGATACCATGCGTACTTGGCTGCTTGCCCGTGAGGTAATCAGATTGCGCGGTACAGGTGACGGCGGGGAACGCGGGTCGGACCTTCGCGACGCTGCCCTTAGCGGCGCGCGCGGCGAGACGCGGCATGACGCCGGAACTCAGGTCCCGAGCGGAAAGACCGACGACGTTCAGGACCGCGCGACGCATGGCTGCTGATCCCGTGCGCGCAGTTCATCGGCGGCCTTACGGACGACGGCCGAAGCCATCTCGTGGACCTGCGTGGACTTACCGATGGCGGTCGGCAGGACGAGCGTGAGCTGTCCGCCGAGGTGTTCGCGGAATTCTTCGAGGCCCGCCAACATCGGTGCGCCGCCTTCGAGGTGCATCTCGGGCGCGTAGATCTTGAAACCGAGGGCGACGAGCAGGTTGAGGGTACGTTCGGTCTCTTCCTTACCGAAGAGTCCGAGCTCGCGGGCGCAGATGAGGTCGAGCGCCAGGCCGACGGCCACGGCTTCACCGTGCGTCAGGCGATGGTTGGTCATCGATTCGAGCTTGTGCGCGGCCCAATGACCGAGGTCGAGCGGACGGGCGCTGCCCAGTTCGAAGGGGTCGCCATTGCCGGCGATATGCTTCGCGTGCAGTTCAGCGGAACGGCGGACGGCGCGACCAATGGCAGGAATATTACCAGCGGCGAGCAGCGCGGACTCCTTCTCGAGGTTGGCGAAGAAGACCGGGTCCTTGAGGAGCGAGACCTTCACGGCCTCGACGAGGCCGTCGCGCAGACCGCGGGCGTCGAGCGAGGCGAGCAGCGCGAGGTCGTTGACCACGGCGGCGGGCACGGCAAAGGCGCCAGTAAAATTCTTCTTACCAAAGGTGTTGATGCCGTTCTTCACGCCGACGCCGGCGTCGCCCTGACCAAGGGTCGTGGTGGGCATGCGCACAAGACGCACACCGCGATGGGCGGTGGCGGCTGCGAAGCCGACGGCGTCGAGGAAGGCGCCGCCGCCGATGGCGAGGACGTAGGAGTGGCGGCAGATCTTGTCGGCCTCGATCGCGGCCAGGGCGGCCTTGACGACGGCCGAATCCTTCTTGGCGGCCTCGCCGCCGGTGAGCACGAGAGGCGCGCGGGTGAAGTGCACACCCATGGCCTTACCGTAGGCAGCGACCTCGGCGGCGAAACCCGGACAGGAGTTCGCCAGACCGGCATCGACGATCGGGATGACCTTGGCCCCGGCGAAGAGGTCGGCGAGGACCCGGTTACCCGCAGCGAACGCGCCTTCGGTGAAGAAGATGCGGTGGCGGTAGGTTACCGCGAATTCGAGGTCAAGGGAGTCGTCCATAGCCCTGGGGGAGGGTTTATC
>CALEEU010000241.1 GCA_937875975.1 uncultured Opitutia bacterium
CGAGTTGCTCGCGAACCTCAACGAGCTGGACGCCCTCGCCGGCGACGAGGCTAGTCGCGCCTATTATCGCGCCCACCTCGCCGACGAAAAAGCGCCGCTCCCGGCCCGCCAGCGTGCGCTCGCTGTGCTCGTGGCCTCACGTGATCGCGCCGCCGCTCCGGTGATCCACCAGGTCTTCACCGAGAAAACCACGCCGTCGTTCCGCCGGGCGCTCATTCAGGCTCTCGCTACTGTGGGCGACGCCGCTTCGCCGGCCGTGCTGCTCGGACGCTTCGCCGTCTTTTCGCCCGAACAACTTAACGATGCCGTCGCGGCGCTCGCGGGCAATGCCGCCGGCGGTAAGGCCCTCCTCGCCGCTGTGGCGGCGGGCAAGGCCGACAAGGCTCTGCTCTCACCGCTCGTGGTGCGTCAGCTGAAGTCGCTCGGCGATCAGGAACTCGATGCGCAGCTCACCGCCATCGTCGGCGTGGTCAACGCGACCAAGGCTGATTTCGCCAAGAACAAGGCCAAGTATGAGGCCATGCTCACTCCGGTAGCTGTGCGCAAGGGTGACATCGCCGCCGGCCGTCAGCTCTTCACCTCAGCCTGCGGTATCTGTCACACTTTCGGTACGGTCGGCAATCTGGTCGGCCCGGGCCTTGCTGGCTCCAATATCGGTAAGCTGGATTACTTCCTCGAGAACGTGCTCAACCCCAACGGCGTCATCGGTAAGGATTACCAGCTCAACGTCTTTAAGCTCAGGAGCGGCGCGACGATGAGCGGCATCGTCCAGTTCGAGGACGCGCAGTCCTTCCGATTGGTCATGCCCGGCGGCGCCAAGTTCACCGTCGCCAAGGGCGAGGTCGCCCAGCGCGAGACCTTACCGATGTCGCTCATGCCCGAGGGTCTGCTCGATGCGCTGACCAAGGAGCAGGTGATTAATCTCGTGGCCTATCTGCAGAATCCGGATGGATTCCCGGCGTCCGCACCGGGCGTATGGCGTCTCGAAGGCGCCATCGAAGGCGAGAGTTTGAAGGTACTCGCCATCACTGGCGGCAAGACTGCCAGCCAGAAGATGGGCGCCTTCAAGGCTAGCCGCTGGAGTGGTAATGATCACCTCCGGTGGACGGGAGGTAAGGTCGGCGACACG
>CALEEU010000242.1 GCA_937875975.1 uncultured Opitutia bacterium
TCAGCAAGCAGCGGATGGATCCGCACGCCAATCTCGGCGGCCAGGGCGGCCCCGGCGCCAAGGGTGGCAAGAAGGGCAAGAAGGGTCCGCCTCCCGAAGGCGCGCCGAAATAATCGGCCGTCCCAGCGTTCGCCGCACGGTGAACGCCAAGGTAGGGGCGTGGCTACGCCGCTCCCTTTCCTCGGAGGGAGGGCATGACGTAGTCCTGCCCCTACCTTAGGCCACCATCCGGCGGCCTCCCAGACATCGTGAAGTCTCACGCGCCCTGCTTAGGGTCGAACTTCTTCTTCGGCTCTTCGGCCGGCGCGGGCGCTGGCGAGAGCGGGAAGCCTGGCAGGGTGAAGTTCTTGCCCTCGACGAGCTTCAGGCGGCGGCGGACATCAGCTGGCAGCTTCTCGACCGATGCCTTTTCGGTGACGTCGCCGTCGAAAAGCGTCTTGCCATCGCGGTCTTTCACCACGGCACGCTTCTTGCCGTCCTTCTCCTCAAGTGAAACCGTGCCCTCTCCATCCGAAGCCATCGAGGTGGAGGAAGCTTTCGCGCCGTTGCCGAAACTGAACGAGAACGAGCGCGAAGAAGACGAGCGGGCGCCAGACTGCTTACGAAGCTCTTCCGCCGTCGGATTAGGCGAACGGGCCGATGGGGGCGGCTCGATACCCGATTGCATATCCTGCAGCCGCTTGAGCAATTCAGGCGGAATCACCCCGCCAGGGATGATCGTAATGCCATCAGACGTCTCGAGGGCGCGGCTGGCGCGGGCGGCAGAAGCGACTTTTTCCGCCGGCCTGGAGCCCAGCGTGAATTCGACGACCATGGGCTCAGCGCCGCGCGCGAGCGTGAGCTTCACCCTTTCGCCCGGCTTACGCGTTCGCACGAGCGCGCGGAATTGTTCGGCATTGAAGAGCATCTGATCTTCGAGGCGCGTGAGGATATCGCCTTCTTCGACCTTACCCACGCAAGGCCCCTTAGGGTCGATGAAGCCGACCCGAATGCCGACGCCAGAGGGCACCATGGCGTTGGCCGCTTCGGCGCGCGGACCAACATTGAGACCAGCATAGGCGACCTCGTCGGAAGCGGCCACCTTGGCGGCGGGGGTCTCGTTGTCTTTGTTCTTGGCCTGCATCGGGCTGACGAGCCCGGCGAGCAGGAGCATATGGAGAGGAATCTGGCGGAGGGAGTTCATAACGGGTCCTTTGTAAGTTAAGCGAAGGTGGGCGGTGGATTTGTTCAATTGGTCTCGAGGGGCAGCAACGTGAGCTGGTCGTTCGGGCGATAGTTGATCAGGCGGGTGTTGCTGCGCGCGTCTTCCCAGCGCGTCGTGTCCTGCCAGCGTACGCGGACCGGGCGGGCGTACGAGCCGTCGTCCATCTGCACCGGGCGGAAGAACTGCACTTCCGGGCGGGATTGTTCGACGTGTACGAGCTGATAGGCCGGGGCCTGAGGTTCGGCGACACCGCCAAGGAAGACGAAGGCGGCCACCAGGGCAGCCGCGAGCGCGGAGAGGCCGGCGGACCAAGCGATGATCACGCCGCGGCGGGACGCCGAAGCGTCGAGCTCGCGGGCGAGGCGTTCGGTCACGCCAGGGCCGGGTGGTCGCGGGCGGAGCGAGGCGAGAGCCTCGGCAATATCGTGGTCAGGATCAGTCATGGGTGCGGGCGGTGATGTGTTTGCGCAGCGCCTCCATGGCGTAGCGCCACCGCGAAGCCGCGGTGTTAGGGGAAATCGAAAGCTGTTCGCCGATCTCGTCGAAAGTCAGGTCGCCCCAGACCTTCAAGGCCACTACCTCGCGCTGCTCGGCGGGCAGCAGCTTCAGCGAGTCAGCGAGCGCGGCTAGGCGCGGGTCAGCCTCCGGCTCAAACCAAGTCACCGTCTCCAAGTCATCCCCGACCACTTTCTCGCGTGCCGTGCGGCGGTCGCCGCGACGCAGAAGATCGAGGGCGGAGCGGCGGATGGAAGTCACCACGAGGGCGTTCGGATTGCCCGGCAGGTGACGTTGATGTTTCCAAAAGCGAACAAATGCGTCCTGCAGGACATCGTCCGCATCGGCCTCGCACCGGGTCCACTGACGCGCGATCAGCCGGAGCCGGGCGCCGTTTTCGGCGAACCAGGCCCTCCAGTCTTGGCCAGAATGTGCGTCGGACATGTTCAGGTTATCTGAGGAGCGAAGCAGCGGGCGGTTTTCGTCTGCCAGCAGGGGTGTATTCTGGGCGGGGGGCCAAAATCGTCAAAGCAGTTGCGAAACGCCCCTACCCCAT
>CALEEU010000243.1 GCA_937875975.1 uncultured Opitutia bacterium
GTTATGCGCATAGATTGCGCGGTAGAAAAGTTTCCCGTCGCGCTGCATCTCCTTCTGTTGCGCCTGATAAGGCGGGGAAATCCAACGGTAGGAGCCGGCGCCGAAGCCGACCCAGGCGCGGCCTGTCCAGCCGCCGTCGCTGATGAGCGACCAAGTCGCACGGCGTAACGGGGCGCGGTCATCGGTACCAACTTTCTGATAGGTCGCTGCCTTCATCTTAAAACGGTCGATAATCGGCTTAAGGTCGACCATCGCGAGAATCGCGGCGGCGGAGAGTAGCATGGCCGCCCCGGTAATGATGACGATCTGCTTGCGTGAGCCGCGGGAGCCCGGGAATCCGAAATAGTAACCCAGCGGCAGCGAGAGGATAAAGAGCGCGAGGACGACACCTACTCCTCCGGTGCTGCTGGTCAGCGTGACAAGCAAGGCCAACGCGAAGGCCAGGAAGGCGGCGACCAGGTGCGGGCCACCCTTCAACGTGTTCTCACCGGCACGACGGATGTGCCAAAACGTGAGGGCGAGCGCTAGCGCCGCATGGAGGTAGAAATAGACGCCGGCGTGGTTACGGTTCATGAACGTGCCGAAGCACGTCGTGTTATAAGGCACCGGGTAGCCGAGGATGGTGCCGTAAGACAGCTGATTGAGGAAGCCGTAGGCCCCGACCGCGCATGCCATCAGGACGGTGATCCAGCCAAGCAGAACGTAGGCGCGGCGACGACGCAGCCCAATCTGGAGCGAGCAGAACAGAAGCCATGGCGCACCGAGGACCATCATCTGGCGCCAGGCGTTCATGGGTGGCTGCGACGTGTCGGCGGCGGAGAACGGCGCGTTGAGGCCCGAGGGCAGCCAAGACAGGTAAGGCTGCGGACGGATATCAAACTTGCCGACATCGATACCCGGCAGGCCCTGCTTGGCCCAGAAAGCTTCGCGATCGACGACGATGCCCCAGGCGTTGAAATCCTGAACAGCGAAGTAGGTGAACAGCGCAACGCCGGCCCAGAACGGTACCGAGCGGAAGAGCTCGCCACGGAGTTCGGCGGCCGGGCGCGAGGTCAGGTCGCGTGACAAGAGAAAGGCGGCGATGGAAGAGCCAACGAGGGCGCAAGCCGGGAAGCAGACGTAATCAAGCCAGCGATAGGTCCAAGGGGCGGCTCCTTCAGTGGAGGCGCCGTATAGCGCGAGCAAGAGGCCGAGGAACCAAGCGGCCATTGCGATGCGTTGCGTGCGCGCTTCAGCGAAGGCGGCGATGAACGCGGCAGCAGCGAAACCGAGCGCCGCGGCGACCGTCCAGAGCACTACCCCGCCCCAGCCCCACGGAGCCAGCACCAGGATGAGTCCGGCGAGGATCATCACGGTTAGTTCACGCGAAGTGAATTTGGGGGAGGAGGGAGGCATAAAAAGCAGAGAGGCAGTGCAAAGGTGCAAATCGGAGCAGAGCTCCTGTGCAAAAGTGCAAAGGTGAATTCAGGGGTAGGGGTCGGG
>CALEEU010000244.1 GCA_937875975.1 uncultured Opitutia bacterium
CGTCCTCCTTCGCGGCGACGTTTCGCAGGTCGACGTCGATGAGAGCGATATCGCGATTACCGATTTCTATTCGGCCTTCGAACCCGCGATCAAACTCTCCAGCGGTATCTACTCCGGCAAGCGGCTCTTCGACGTGGCGCGCGCAGCGCGCCTCGCCGGCCACGCCTTGCAGCACCGCGACCGCAAGCTCGGCGGACTCGCCTCCTGGGATTCGTTCATGATCTTCTGGGGCAATGCCTGGCCGATTCTCCTGCCCCTCACCGTCATCGTCAGCAAAGGCCGTCCATGGGCCTTGATCGGCTTCGCCCTTGTCGCGGGCGCCATCGCCATCGTGCACCTCCTCAAGCATACACACGTCCAGGACGCCGCGCGACGCGGACGGCGCGAATTGGACGGCGCCAAGCTGCTCGATGGCCACCCCGACACAGAGGTCGACGCCGCCTTCCTAGCCGCAAGGCTGGACCATATGGCCCTGCCCTATTCGAAAACGTGGCTCCGGCTGCTGTTTTCCTGAGCAGGAAGGCTAAAGGCCCCCCTACGCTAGGCCTAATGTCGCTCCGGCTGGGAAGTTCGTCCTTCCGACCGACCAAGGCCAAGGCAGTATTCATATCCTAATAAGACCGGGCCAGCGACGGTCTCTTCGAACCCATGTTCTCGAAACCTAGCCGCCTCCAGACCCTCCTGCTGATGCTCCCGACCTGGGGCTTCGCGCATGCAGTGATGATCTTCCGGGTTCTCCCGCTCGACCCCAAGGGAGGCGCCCTGTTTCCGGATAAAATCTGGCCCTTCGTCTTACTTTTCAGTCTGGCCGGTGGCTGCGCTTTGCTCGCTTCTTACGTCGCCGCGCGCCGTGCCGCCGCCCTCGGCTGGAGCCTACCGCCGGTCATCGCCCTGCTCATCCATGTTCCCTTCCTTGGCGCGGGCTTGGCGTTATGGCTCGCCGCCACCGGCGATGAGCAGGAAAAGGAGTCGATCTCTCCGACCGCCGTCGCCGGACGCCTCGTCGTGCCCTTCGTGATCGCCGTGGCAGCCTGCCTGTTACTCAGCTTTGGCCTGATCAAACTCGTGGAAGCAGGCAAACTACCGCTGGGCCTGAAAAGCGTCGGCGGCTACTTCGGACTGGCGACCTTCCTCGCATTCCCCTTCGCCGTCGGCGTGAGTGGCGGTGTCGTCATCCGTCGCGCGGGTGGCACTTTTGGCCAAGCTGTCGCCGCGGCGATGACCCTCGTCGGCGCCGTCATTCTCGTCCTGTGCGGGATGCTCATGGAAGGCATCGTCTGTGTCGTCATGGCTGCGCCCATCGGCGCGGCCATCGCCTTCGTCGGGGCGGTCGTAGGTTACTTCCTCGCCAAGCAGCGTATCGCCGACGGGACGCTGCAGTCCGCCGCTTGGCTAAGCATCGTCGTCATGGTCGCAGTGGAAGGATGGAATCCGCCCGCACCTCTGGAAGCCACCACTTCAAGCGAGGTTGTGATCAACGCTCCCGCCGCGCGCGTCTGGGCGGAGCTGCACGACATCCGCGACCTGCCCGCGACGGACAATTTCCTCTTCCAGTTCGGCATCGCCCACCCGGTCAGCACGGTGACCGACGGACAAGGCGTCGGCGCCGCGCGGCTCTGCAAGCTCAGCACCGGTGACATGCCCGAAATCATCACCGTGTGGAAGCCGGGCCAGGAGTTGCGCTTCAAGGTGCTCTCGACACCGCCCTCCATGCGTGAGCTGGGCTTCTTCGGGCAGACCATCGACACGACCCATATCCACAGCGCCTACGCGAGCC
>CALEEU010000245.1 GCA_937875975.1 uncultured Opitutia bacterium
AGGAGGTAGGTTTGGTCGAACTCCGTCCAGTTCGAGTCGGTATCCTGAATCGCTTTGCTCGCATTGACGTACGGTGTGGCGAAGCTGTTACCGATACTCAGGAGCGGCTGTTGGTCGCGCACCCCGAAGTTCGCATGCGCATACTGCGCGAACGTGGTGGGCTGGGCCAAGGGGATTTCGGTCAGAATCGCCTTTTCAGTACCGCTGGTGTCGGTGGCGTAGCCGCCGAAAGCCTTCTTACCCGCGCTGCCGACGGGGAACTGGAAGACATTGTCCCAACTGTCGGTGCGGACCGTTAGCTGGTAGCTGGGGGAGATGCCCTTGTGTCCTTTATCCGTGCCAATGCTCGTGCGTCCGCCGGCGCTGGCCTTGACGGTAGCGGCGAGAGGATTGGAGTGAGTGAAGGCAGGGTAGGGTGCATCGGCGGCGTCGGCGGTCTTGGCCGTGATATCGATAACCGCGACGATGTCCGCGGGCAGCGGCGGGGAGGTCGGGGTGGGCCAGGGGTTGCGACCATCGTGATCGTAGGGCGAAGCCGGCCGATCATATTTATCTTGGATGGCGAACCAATCCGGGAAGATCCGCTCGCCGGCGCTGGGGTGCTTGCTCGCGATGTCGGTGAAGACGACTTCGGTCACTTCACTGCTCTTGGAAAGGTAGTTGATCTTGTCACTGTTGGCGTTGGCGGCAGGCCCGGTCAGCATGTCGAGCTGGTCGCCAGGCCAGCAGGCCAGCGAGTGTCGCATGCGCAGCTTGTCGCCTGGAACGATTTCTAAGCCGATGGGCAGATCGACATTGAAAGAGTCCAGCGCCGCGTCTCCAAAATTCCAGTCCGGGATGTGGTCGCGGTAGCCGCCGCGGTTGTCGTAGGTATTGTCGAGTGCGATGGATTTTGCCCAATCACCGATGACCGGCTTACAGGAGAAGACGCGCAGCTCGCCTGGTTCGAGGGTAATTGATTTATCGGCGGCGGCGGTGTCTTGCGCGAGGTAGAATCGGAACGTGTCCTCGGTGTCGCTGTCTGGGGACTGACCTTTGAAGAATTCAGTGATGTCGGTTTGGTAACCGCTAGGGGCATTGTAGAAACTGCTTCGGGTGACGTCGGTGTACTGCTTGACCTTGAATTTCCAGCCCGCCAGGTCGGCGAACGAGACGGAGGCCGCGTAGGCCTGACCGCTCCCGGTCGAGATACCTGGAGCCCAGGTCATCCTCACGTTATACGGGTTATGGATGACGACGATAGGGGTGATGTTGAGGCGGATATCAACCCAGGGGAGGTACCACCACCGACTGCCCTTGGGCCCCCTGATGAGCGTCCACTCGTAGTATGCCATCTTGTTGACCGTGAAGGCGAGGGTGACGCGCTGGACGTAGGGCGTCGCCGCAACGTTCAGCGGGCGGGTGATGAGTCGGCCGGTATCTCCGTTGAGCAGGTCTGAGGCGTTCGGATTGATGGGCGTCGGCAGGTCGCCGTCGTACACGTCCGCGTAGCCATAGAGTCGGTTGCGGAGGCTGTTGTTAGGCAGGCCGCTGCTGGCGGGAGGTCCGCTGGGGTGGGCGGCGGCGACGTTAGGCCAGAGCGAGCGGGCCCGGAAGGAGGGAATCGACGAGCTGCGATCGCCGGTGCTTCCGGCGGTCCAACCCACTTGTTTGTAGAGACGATGATAATCGCGGAGCGCCCACCAGGTCGGGCCTCTGACTTGGCCGTCGGTCACGGTACGGCTGAACATCGGGGCGCCGCTGAGGGTGGGCTTACCGCCATTCTGCTGCAGCACGGGCATCTGGACTGCTTCAAAGCCTTTTTCGGTGAGGGTCGCCGCAGCCCCGTCGGTGTTGCCTTGGCCGAACTCGGTCTTGGCGAAGAGGTCATCGCTGAGCTCGAAAGCGAGCGAGAGATCGCGTTTCAGTCCGCCGTTGAGAGGATCGGAGAGTACGCCTGCCGAGGACAGGCTGACATCGTGGAAGTATTGGCGGAAATCGATGGGGCTACCCTTGGCGATGACGGCATCGAAGTCTGTCAGGAGTGACGCTTGGTCGAGCCGACTCAGCATCGGCAGTTCTTCCTGTTTGGGCAGGTCTTTGAGTAAGCCGTGTGTCACGGGGCTGCGCAGGGAGATGAGCTGATCGATGTCGGCCGCGGAGCCCGAGCGAACTTCCGGAAGGTTGACCCGGGCTTTGATGCCTTCGTCGCCAATCCAATAGGCGTAGGTGCCGTTGATATTATCATCGGGTAAGGCGATTTTGGGTAAGCTCACCAATCCGCTCGGTCGGCTGCCCGAGGCGGGTAGGGCGGTGGCGGCGCCGACCAGACTCACGAGCGTGTCATCGGTCGGCGAGTAGCCGGATAGCCAGGGATACCAATAGCCTGTAGGGTAATCGGCCTTCTTGGTGGTGAGGTAGTCGGTCGGAAGTAGAGACCTGGACTGAAGTCCCGCTTCCTGGTCCGCTCGTCCGGAGACGAGCCAAGAGGGAGGTAGTTCAGGGAAGTCGGTCCGCCAGATGCCCGTCCACATGGGGTTGGCGATGGCGGCCCCGGTCTGCGTGATGTCGGCTCGCGCCGTTGCACGTCGGTCGGCGCCAGCTTCCTGTTGGAGGTGCGCCAGGGCGAGGCGCATCGCGACGATGCCATTCAAGCGGGCACGCGTTGCCAGTTGCTGGTTCATCGCCGCGCGCGACTCGATCGTGATGAAGGCGGAAACTGTCACAATCAGCATGATGAGCCCAGCCATCACCGTCAGGGACAGGATGAGGCTGAAACCGGGGCTTTGCTTGCTGTGTTTCATGCCAGGCCACCTTCTCGGTGGTATGGGCATTATTACCCATCCGTCACCTCAGGCAAGACCCGCCTTTTCCCTTGCCTGGCCATCTGCGTAAGATGGTGACATGATTACCTTAGATAAATGATATAAAATAGGTGTTTTCAGCCTACGGATATGCGCTTAGGGTAAGGGAGTCATGAAAACCCCGCTTCTCGCCGCCGCCCTTCTTTTCGCTTCGGTTTCGCTTTTCGGTGCCGCCGCTGGCGGTGGCGGTGGTGTTCCTCCCACCACTCCGCCCAAGCCCCCGACCGTGAAGCCGCCCTGCACCAAGAAGACGCCTTCCGCTCCGCAGAAGAAGAAAGAGCATAAGTCTTCTGAGAAGAAGCATTCGCCTAAGGCACCGGAAAAGAAGGAAGCACATAAGTCCGACTCGCATCGTTCTTCGCGGAAGTAATCTGTAGCTTCTGATTCACGAAAGGGCCGGACGTTTCGTCCGGCCCTTTTTGTTTCTGCTTGTTGTCGTCTGCCGCTTCGTAAGATATGAAGGCATGCGAACCCTAGCGCTTCTCGTCCTCCTTCCCTCCAGCATACTCTTCGCCGCCGACAAACCGGCCGCGGCTCCCGCGAAGGTCGCACCGAAATACCAGGAAGGTAGCTGCTGCGACAAGGCGACGAAGAAGGGCGACAAATGCAACCACCCTTGCTGCGTCAAGGCCGCCAAGGTCGGCAAGGTCTGCGATCATTGCAACGAGCCGGTAAAGAAGTAACGCTCCGCGCGGTCGCGCTTGCGCCCCTCTGGACCCGTCGCAGTCTGCCTCCATGCTGAAGCGTTACCCCGTGCTGTCGTCCGTCTTACTCCTCGGCGGAGCGGTTGGACTTTTCTTCTGGTCTCGTCCGGTCTCTGCCGCACCCGTCGCGGCTCCTGCGAAATACGAAACCCGCTCCGCTTCGCCGGATGGTATCGGTAAGGTCTGGATGGGGCGCGAGATCTCTCAGGTGATGGGCCATCCTGGCATCGGCTGGCTCGAGCGCACGGATCGCGAGAAAGAGGAAGCGCCCTCGAAGGCCATCGCTCTACTGGAGTTGGCGCCTGATGCCGTCCTGGCCGATATCGGCGCCGGCTCAGGCTATTACTCCTTCCGCATCGCCCGTAAACTGCCCCGGGGTAAGGTCGTCGCGGTCGACATCCAGCCGGAGATGCTCGATTTCCTGAAGACGGAATCCGTCAAGCTGGGCGTGACGAACGTTCAGCCCCACCTCGGCGCGATTGATGACGTTAAACTTCCCCCAGCCTCGATTGATGCCGCGCTGATGGTCGACGCTTACCATGAATTTGACCACCCGGTGGAGATGCTCGCCTCCCTGCGTTCGGCGCTGAAGTCGAAAGGCCGAATCTACCTGCTCGAGTATCGCGCGGAGGACGACAACGTCCCGATCAAGCCCCATCACAAGATGACCGAAGCCCAGGCGCGCAAGGAATTCGAAGCCGCCGGTTTCCGGTTCGTGACGAACAAGCCAGACCTGCCGTGGCAGCATCTGATGATTTTCGAGAAGCCTTAAGGGTCTAGCGCCCGTCGGCCGGCGATGTCGTCGGGGTAGTGGTATTTCCGCGGCGCTCGTGGACAGCCTTGACGACAAGCTTGCCGCTTACGGGATCGTTCATCACGAAATAAGTGGTGCGGGCGTCGTTCTCGGGGAATACCCGTAGTGTGCGGAGAGGCTTACCTTCGGTTTGCTTCCGCCGGATTTCCAGGCCGGCATAGCCATTTTCATCGGTGACGGGCTTGAGGAGAGTCGTTTGCTGCGGTGATAAGGTGAGTATCCGATTCCCGGAGCGAAGCTCGAGGGGATGCGGGCCGAGGTTGATAAAACGAAGTTGGCCGAACGGGTGCGCTTCGGTTGGTTCGATGAAAGGGAGGATCCGGTTCGCACCGTTAGACCCTGTGAAGAGGAGTAGGTAGCTCTTTCCGTCAGCGAGAGCGACCTGACCAAGCGGTGTGAGTTCGTTTAGCTTGGGTTTCTTGGCGGGAGTTTTCGACTGCGCTGGCAAGGAGAGCCCGTCGGCCTTACTGCGGGCTGCCCGTGCGGCAGTTCGGGCTTGCCGGGCGTCGTCGGCTTTTTCGGTGGCAGCCAGCATCAACTTCTGGCCGCGCTGGCGGGCTGGCTCTCCGGTAGGGCCTTCAGGGGCGGCTGCGATGATCGCCGCGGCGTCCTCCGTTAATGCGACGTAGGCGGCGTCGGCCTGCTCGGCTTGGGAGAGAGCACGCTTCTCCTCAGCGAGTGGCACTGCGCGGGGGTCTTCTTGGCCTGCGGTCGGCGGCAGACGCCCAAACCGGACGGACGCTTCGCCGTGGTATTTCTCCGTGACGGAAAAGAAATCCCCTGGAATCATATGTGGACGCAAGGAACGGCCCTCGATGAAGACCCCGTCTTCAATGGCGGCTTCGAGGCTGAGCGTGCGGAAGGTGCAGCGAATCCAAGTCTTGGGGTCGGCTTGGTCCTGGGCGATACTCAGGGCGCTGAGCAGAAGTAGAAGCGTCCTCATAGTTCTTCGGCCCGGAGGTGGCGCAGGGAGATGATCTTGAATCGCCGTCCCAGCAGTCGGTTGGCTGCCTTGAGTGCAGGGTTTTTCAGTCGGGAATCTAAAGGATCGAGCACCGGCTTCTCCGGCGGATCGCGCGGATCAACGAACTCGGGAAAACGCTGCGCGACGGCTTCGAACCAAGTTCCTGAAGTGGCGCCATTCGCACTGGCCTCAGCATAGACCCGCAAGATGAAGGTGTCGGAGCGGCTGGCGAGTGCCGGTCCGATGGCTTCCAGAATATCGGATTGCAGCATGCAGCCAGGGGCACCTTCGCTCATCAAGGAGATGCCGGCGGCGTTGCCGTTTGGATCCCCGGCTCGCAGATTGATGCGCGTAAAAGGGTCCGTCCACGGGGTCTGGCCTGGGCCTTGGCTGGGGGCTTGGGCGGCGTCGGAGGATATCGGCATGGTTTGTCCTGCCCGACTCGTGAGCTCGGCGCCGGCGGCGTTTGCCCGGTAGATACCGTTCTGGAGGCAGCCGCCGTGACCGATGAACTGGAAGGTATTGCAAAGATAACGGTTCACGAATTGCCCTAGCCCTTGGAAGGGGATCGGCACCTGCGTCGTGGAGCCGGCGGTGGCTCCCCGGAAGGTCAGCGGCGCATCATGTTTCGGCGGGAAATAGTTTTCGTTCCGGTGAGGGTAGATTGTCCGCCACCGGATTTCGTCCACGATGCCTTGGGCTAATAACTTGATTTGGCGGTCATCCAGCGTTGTCAGTCCGTTCCAGGCGTCATCGGAGGTGAGCGGCTGGCGATAGCCTGGCTTGGCGTCATCATTACGATTCGCCCGCGGGAAGCGCGTGTTACGGTCGGGACTGGGTTGCGTGGCATCGGCGGCGCCGGAGGGAAGGCCCTTCGTGCCGGCGAGCACGGCGGCCCAGGCGGACGGCGAGACGCTGTTGATATTGAAGGCACCCTGTTGCATCACGCCCGCCGCAAGCGTTCGGTGTGAGCTCAGTTTTTTCCGGATATTCGGCTCTGGGAGTAGGCGGAGTCGCGGATTGCCGAGTTTGCCCTGGCCTGTCGCGAAGGCGTCAAGATTGGTCGCCATGGATCGGACTTCAGCTCCCGCCGACCACGTGGGGCCAGCGCCGGAGAGGAAATGGCGATCGAATAAGGCCGCGTTGAGGAGGAATGAGCGATCGATGTCCGTATTGTTCTGCGCTGGACGGTAGTTCCAGGCCAGATGGCGCGGGATGAAGGGGGAGGCGAAGCTGTTGCCGGCGGCGAGGAGCGGGTCTTGGTCGCGGATGTGGATGTTGGCGTGCGCGTATTCGGCCAGTGAAAGCGGAGCCTGGAGGGGGACGGCCGTATAGACAGCATGGGTCTGCCCTGTGGAGGCTGAGCTATATCCGCCGAAGGCACGCTCCCCCGTCGCATCGGTCTCGAGGACTTCGGACCAGTCGTTGGCCCCACGGATGGTGACGCGGAAACTGCTCGATGTCGTGGCGTAGCCGCCAGGCATTGAGCCAGGGCCCCAGCCGGTCGCCTCTGGGCGGGTCATGGCCGCCATCGGATTAGAGCGGGTGAAGATCGGGAAGGGTAAGGCGTCGCCGGGCCAACGGACCGCGTAGTCGAGGACCGCCAGGACGGTCGGCGGCATGCCGGGGCCTGGGAGGATCACGCTCGGGGGGATGACTTTCGCGGGCGCTGAACCACTGCGGCTAGCGCTGAGGTCGTTCGACAGCAGCTCGGTCATCTCGCTGGAGGCATTGTACAAGGAAGAATCGTTGGAGTTGCCTGCTTCGTTGAGACGGTCGCCTGGCCAGCAGGAGATCATATGCCGGACGTAGAAGGGGCCTTGGCTGCGGAACTGCACGCGCAAGGTCTCGCTGTCGTTCCGTATGAGCGGCGTGTTGCTCGCGGTGAGGCAGGGAAGGTAGAAGCCGCCGAGGAAGTCGAAACGCGGGACGGTCGTGCCTAATCGACTGAAGGGTAGTGGTTCCTTCCCGGGCATGGAAAAGGCGCGGAGTTCTCCAGGCTCCAGCGTGATTTCCGGAATATAAATGCGCATGCTTTCCGACGCGTTGGGATTACCGCCGGTTTTCGCGGCCATGCTCAGCAGGTCCTTCGACCAGGCGGCGCCAGAAGAGGAACTGAAGTCGATGAACCAGTTCTGCCAAAAGCGGAAGGAAAGGCGCATCGCGGCATCTCCCCCGTTCACCGGACGGAGACGAAGCGCGACGTTATAAGGATTGTGCAGGACGGTGACCGGGGTCAGGACGAGGCGAAGTTCGCCCCCGAAGTCGTGCAGGCCCATCACCAATAGTTGGCGCGCGACGTAAGGGGCCACGCCGGGCTTGGTCGGTCGCGGCGCAGGGGTGCCGCGGATGGAGTCGGTCGCCCAGACGTCCTCCCCGGTGTCCATCCGATTATAGAGGTGTCCGTAGTGGGCCGTGCCGGTGTTAACCTGGCCTGCGAGGTTGACCGTGTTGGGAAAGTGGGCGCGCGCGTTCAGGACTGGTGTCTTGCCTGGCCGGGTTTCGAGTTCGCGATAGAGCAGGTGATGCGCCCTAAGGGCCTCCCAGAGAGGCCCACGGAGCTTGGTGCCCGGGCGGTTCCGATCTTCCATCGTATAGATGGGGGCAACCCAATGGTCACTGGGGACGCCGGGCTCGCTGTAACGGAGCAAGGCGCGGCTCGAGGCGAATACCGGAGTGGGGATGACCGGCCCTGGCCCCTTTATCTGATTCCAGGGATTATAGACGAAGGTCGAAGGCCCCACGCCCGCTCCATACTCGGTCAGCTTGAAGTCGTTGGCCGAAAGTTCGAACAGGCTGGAAAGGTCGACCCGTAGCCCACCCCACATGCTGTCCGCTAACACGCCTTCGGAGGTGAGCGTGCCGTTGACGAAGGTCTGCCTCCCAAGCAAACGCGTGTCGGCGGCAGCGATGCCGGCGGGGGGTGCGAGTTCAAGCGCGGCTAGATTGGTCACGCGTGCATCTAGCTCCATGCCGGTGATCGCTCCGAAACCCGGCAGGAGTTCGAGGCCGGTGCGTCCGCTGCCTTTGACCGCCTCGCGGGCGGTCGTCGGGTTGGCGGTGACGCCCGTTATCCTGGGATCTCGCAGGTCCAGCCGGGCTTTCACCCCTTCGTCGCCGATCCAGTAGGCGTAGGCTCCTTCCGTATCCGGTAGGGCGATTTTAGGGAGGCTCACGCGACCGTCCGGGCGCCCCGGTGTGTCCGGATCGGCTTTGATGATCGAGGGCTTGGCATCGACCGGTCCTTCGGCCGTGGCTGCGCCAACTAAGGTGACCAGGGTGTCGGTTGGAGGAGTATAATCTGTCTGCCAAGGCAGCCAAATACCTTCGGAGTAATTGGGTTTGGGGTTGGTGGCATCGATCGGCTTCGTCGGATCAAAGGCGGTGAGGAGGGCGGCTGACTGCGTGCCGGCGGGCCGATCGTGTCTTCCGCTGATGAGCCAGGCGGGGGGCTGGCCAAGCTGGTCGTTGCGCCAGACGCCGGTCCACATCGGGTTGCTCACCTTCGTCCAATTTTTTCCAGGTTGGGTCTGGGTGGCGGTGAAGTCCGCTCGTGCCGTGGCACGTCGATCAGGGCCTGCCTCTTGCTGAAGATGTGCGAGCGCCAATCTCATGGCGACGATTCCGTTGAGTCGCGCCCGTGTCGCGAGGTGATGGTGCATGGCGAGCCGCGACTCGACGGTGATGAAGGCGGCGGTGGATAGTACCGTCAGGACCAGCATGGCCATGACGGTCAGCGTCAGAACGAGGCTGAAACCAGGGCGTAACCGCCTAGGTGTGACGTAACTGTCTGCGCGGGAACAGGGCACGATGAGGTCATACCCTCAGGTCATGGCCGGGGCAACCACTTTGGCCTTTGGGCGTAAGGCTTATGCTCCTACCGTCTTTTTAAGCTCCTTTAGCTGCTGGAACTCGGGTTTAGCGGTGTAATACTTGTCGAGCGGGTAGCAGCCGGAGATGAGACCGTTCCGTGGGGCGGTCGTGCAGTCGCTAAAAGTCCGGCAGATGAACTTCGTTTCCATCACGCCGTTCTTCGCGGCATCGGCGAGCATGGCCGGATAGCTGAGCACCGCCCGTCCGACGCCGATGGCATCGCTCCCTCCGGTGCGCAGAATATGCTGCGCGATGTGCGGGAGGTATTCTTGTACGTAGCTGAGGCCGGAGCTCACGACAATCATGCCGGCGGGGGCTTGCGCGCGGACCTCACGGACGACGCGCACCTGACGAGCGACATCGATGAGCGGGTCATGCGCCGGCTGGTAGCCATCGCTGGGCGGATACGCCGCGGGACGCTGGAGGTGCGGGTTATAGTAAGGCGAGCCGGCGGTGGTGTTGAGGATCTTGACGCCCAGTTCGCCGAGGAGCTGCACGAAGGCGAAGGTCTCGGTGAGGTCGATCTCGGTGGGCTTTTGCGCGTTCACGCCAAAGGCGTAAGGGTAGGGTAGGAGGCGGGCATGCTCTTCGGGGATGCCGGGGCCGAGTTTACCTGGCACACTGAGTGCCGGGTCAGGACGGAACGGCACCATATCGAACAGGCTCAGGCGTACGCCGATATCAATGGCGTTACCATCGGCGCGGATGCCGGCGATGATGTCGCGCAGGATGCGGGTGCGGTTCTCGAACGAGCCGCCGAACTTGCCTGGACGCGAGCGGGCGCTGAGGAATTCGTGTAGGAGGTAGCCGTGGCAGTGCTTGATGTCGACGAAGTCGGCGCCGCAGTCACGGGCTACGCGGGCGGCCTTCACGTAGCAGCGGATCAGTTCCTCGACGTCGGCGTCGGTCAGGACCTGATCGTCCGAGGTCACGTTGAACTTCTTGTCGAGGATCGGGTGGCGGTAGGCCACGCGGGATTCCCAGCGCTTCTTGTCGTGCGGGCGGCAGAAGCGGCCGGAGTGGGTAAGCTGGAAGCCGATGACCAGGTCGTCGACCGAACCCCAGCGGGCGAGGTGCTCGGCCTTGAGGATGCCGACGAGTTCGGTGATGCCAGCCTGGTTCTCCTCATTGATGATCAGCTGGTTCATGTTCGCGCGGCCATCGGCGCGCACGGCCATGGCCTCGGCACCGCAGATCAGCTTCGCACCGCTCGCGCCGAAGCGCTCCCAGCGTCGCTTCATCTCCTCGGAGATGCCGCCAGTCGTGGTGCCGTCCCAGCCTTCCATCGGGTGGATGGCGATACGGTTACCGATGGTCTTGCCGTTGACCTTCGTGCGGCCGATTGGCTGCGAGAGGGGGTTGCCGGCACCGGATTCGATGGTGTCCTCGATCGGCAGGTCGGCGCCGACGCTGGCGCAGTGGGCGCGGAAATCAGCGACGGTCTTGAGCGACGCGACGCGGGTGAGTTTGAAAGGGGTGGCCATTGGGAGGTTCAGCGAGGGATGTTGAGGCGTTCCGAGATGCGGCGCGTGCGGAGCATCGCTTCGGTCATGCGGGCGGCCTCGTCGGTGCCTCGGACGTCCTTGCAGGACGGGTGGGGTTCGGGCGAGGCAATCACGCCGAGCTGATGGAGGAGGTGGGCGGTGCTGTGCTTGTAGGCGGCAGCGCTTCCCTTGGCATCGAGGCGGAAGACCTGGTCTTCCAGCGATTGGAAGGCTTCGAAGAGCTTGTAGACTCGGGTATCAAAGCGTCCCGTGCCCGTGGGGAATTTCTTTCCCGGGGTACCGTCGTCAAGCCACATGTCCTTCGCGGCGCAGATCTGCGGAGCCGCGCTGCTGGCGGCGCCGATCAGGAGTGGCAGGCCAGTCTTGATCGCCGTGGCGATGCCGTAGTCGTCGCCGCTATGTGGGGCGAAATCGAGCTTCAGGTCCTTGCACATCGCCGCCCAGTAGAGTAAATGCGGTTCGTCGAGCGTGCTCACCTTGCCGCCCACGAACTTCGGGTGGATGGCGAGCTGATGAAGCAGCCAGGGCTCATACGGCGTAGCCCAGGAGACGAAGGAAGGTTCGAGCGCATGGACAATGCCCGGGCGGACGAGCCACTCGGCGATCTGGTAGTAGCCGTCGCGGCGACGCTCGGGGTCGAGCGAGTTCAGCCATTTCGACGTCATGATCATCACCTCGCAGTTGTCGTGCGCTTGGACGAGGTCCAGGAGCGCGCGGTAGCGCTCTGCCTTGAACGACGTGTCGTCCTGCGCGCCGCGGGCGGTGATGCCGGCGATGAAACGCATGTCCGGGAAGGTCAGCCGGAACTGACGGAGCACCTCGGCGTACATCTTGTCGTCCAGGTCGAAGATGTAACCTGTGTCGGCGTTGAGCACCGGCACGAGTTCGACGCCGTAATGATCGGCGGCGGCCTTTTGCCAGCGGATCTCGGACACGAAGCTCTTCCAGTCGGGCTGTCCGTCTTGGAAGGGCAGGAGCACCGCCGAGCATAGGCGGGCCTTGGTGCGGTGGTCGACGAGGGCTTCCTCGGCCGTCCAGGCCCATTTCGTCGCGGCCCAAGGGGTCGTCGGCAGCAGGTCCTCGGGGCGGTCGATCA
>CALEEU010000246.1 GCA_937875975.1 uncultured Opitutia bacterium
TCGTAGCGGTTGAGCGGCTCGTAGAGGAGCGGCACGCCGTATTGCGCGGCGTGGGCGCCGAGGTCGGTGAGTGCTTCAGCGAGCCAGGTCATGGCCTGGTCGCGGGAGACATCGCCCTCGGCCTTACCCTGCATTGAGCCGATGATGGCGGGGGCTTTGAATTCGCCGGCCACGTCAATGATCGCGCGGATGAATTCGCGGGCCTGTGCGCGGATGACTGGGTCAGCGTGGGTCAGGTGCCACTTGTGGACGAGCCAACCTCCGCCGGTGCCGAAGGCCGCGGCGGAGAGGCCGTGCTGCTTGAGCAGGGCGTGGAGCGCCGGGCGGTCGATCGAGGCGGCCGATGGGGCAAAAATCTCGATCGCATCGAAGCCGAGCTTCGCGGCGGAGGCCGCGGCGGACTCGAGGCCATCCCAATAGACGAAGGGTCCGCCCTTGGCTTGGGCGACGAGCGAAACCGTGATCGCAGATTTAATCACAAGGGGACTCTGCTCATCCCGTGAAGGAGGGGCAAGTTCCGCTTAAATGACTTTAAACGAAAAACGGAGCGGAGAGGCCGAGAAGCGGCAACTTACTCCGTCATTCCCTGCGAAGTGCGACCCTTGACGAGGCGCTGCACCAAGGCGAAGCGGAGAATCTGCTCCATCTTCGCGATCTCGACCGGGTCGATGTCCTTCTGACCACGGGCGGCTTCGACGGCTTCGCGCGCACGCGCTTCGGCGTTCTCGACGGCCTTGAGGTCGATCTTCGATTCATCGACCGCAGCTTCGGTGACAACCGACACCCTGTCGGAGACGACACGGACGAATCCTTGGTCGATGGCGAGGCGGCTGATCTTGCCGTCGATCGTGAGGATGACTTCGCCGGCGGCGATGATCGCGGTGATGGGCTGGTGGCCGGGCAGGATGCCGATGCTGCCCATGGCGGTGGGCAGGGTCACCTTGTCCGCCGTGCCTTCGTAGGCGCGGCGGTCAGGGGTGACGATTTCGACCGTTAGGGACATGTGCGCTTATTTCTTGGACTGGCCGGAAGCAGCAAGGACCTCGTCGATGCCGCCCTTCATGTAGAAGTCGTTCTCGTTCACGTGGTCGAGCTCGCCGGAGAGGATCATCTCGAAGCCGCGCAGCGTGTCGTCGAGGGCGACGTACTTGCCGGGCGAGCCCGTGAAGATTTCGGCGACGTGGAAGGGCTGGGAGAGGAACTTCTGCACCTTACGGGCGCGGAAGACCACGAGCTTGTCGTCAGGGGAGAGTTCGTCGAGGCCCAGGATCGCGATGATGTCCTGGAGGTCCTTGTAGCGCTGGAGGAGGCCCTGCACGCCGCGAGCGACGCGGAAGTGACGGTCGCCGACGACTTCGGGAGCGAGCGCGGTCGAGGTGGAGGCGAGCGGGTCGACGGCCGGGTAGATACCCAGTTCGGCGATGCGGCGCTCGAGCACGACGGTCGAGTCAAGGTGAGCGAAGGTGTTAGCCGGAGCCGGGTCGGTCAAGTCGTCCGCCGGGACGTACACGGCCTGGAAGGACGTGATCGAACCCTTCTTGGTCGAGGTGATGCGTTCCTGGAGGTTACCCATTTCGGAGGCGAGGGTCGGCTGGTAACCCACCGCGGAAGGCGAGCGACCGAGGAGAGCGGACACTTCGGAACCGGCCTGGGAGAAGCGGAAGACGTTGTCGACGAAGAGGAGCACGTCGCGGTTCTGTTCGTCGCGGAAGAATTCAGCCATCGCGAGGGCCGAGAGGGCGACGCGCATACGAGCACCGGGCGGCTCATTCATCTGGCCGTACACGAGGGCGACCTTGGACTTCGAAAGGTCCTTCTGGTCGATGACGCCCGCTTCGGACATTTCGTGGTAGAGGTCATTGCCTTCACGGGAGCGCTCACCGACGCCAGCGAAGACGGAGAAACCGCCCTGCTTCATCGCGATGTTGTTGATCAGCTCCATGATGACGACGGTCTTGCCGACGCCAGCGCCACCGAAGGCGCCGACCTTACCGCCCTTGACGAAGGGACAGATCAAATCGATGACCTTGATGCCGGTGCCGAGGAGTTCGGCGGAGGTAGCCTGCTCGGTGAGGGGCGGGGGCAGACGGTGGATCGGGTAGCGCTTCGTGTGCTCGACCGGGCCGCGTTCGTCGACGGCATCGCCGGTGACGTTAAAGATGCGGCCGAGGACGCCGTTGCCGACGGGCACGGTGATCGGGGCGCCGGTGTCGAGGGCGTCGCCGCCGCGCACCAGGCCTTCGGTGGAGGTCATCGCCACGGCGCGGACGAGTCCGTTGCCGAGGTGCTGCTGGACCTCGAGGATCAGCTTGGTGGCCTTACCTTCGACCTTATAGTCGATCTGGATCGCGTTGTAGATCTCAGGGACCTTGTCGGAGGGGAATTGGACGTCGACGACGGCGCCGAGGACCTGGGTGATCGTTCCTTTAGTGCTCATGATATTTGTAGAAGTGGGAGGGGTTGGAAATTACTGGGCGGCGGCGCCGGCGGTGAGCTCCAGGATTTCCTGGGTGATCGCGGCCTGACGAGCCTTGTTATATTCGAGGGAGAGGGCGGCGCTGATCTTCTTGGCGTTGTCGGTGGCAGCCTTCATGGCGACCATGCGCGAGCTGAACTCGGAAGCCTTCGATTCTAGGACGGCCTGGTGAACGGCCTGCTTAAAGAAGAGAGCGGGCAGCTGGTTGAGGATCGCAGCGGCGGAAGGCTCGAAGAGCATGTCGCGTTCGTCGTCCTCGATCTTTGGCGCAGGAATGCCGAGCTTGGTGCGGAACTCGCGGGCTTGGGCGACGAGGCTATCGGCCGGCAGGAGCTGCAGGACGCGCGGAGTCTGCACCATCGTGTTCTTAAAGTGAGCGAAGAGGACTTCGACCGTATCGACCGTGCCTTCGGTGAAAGCCTTGATCAGGTATTCGGCGGCGGGGCGGACTTCGGAGAAGTTCGCGCGGTCGGTGACCGGGAAGTCGGCGAGGATTTTGCGTCCGGAGCGCGCGATGGCCTGGGCGCCCTTGCGGCCGATGCACACGAAGACGGCGTCCTTCTGCTCGGCGGCGAGGCGGATCAGGTTGCCGTTGAGCGCGCCAGCCATGCCCTTATCGGGCGTGACGAGGAGGATGCCGCGGACCTTGACCTCGCGCTTGGTGAGGAGAGGGTGGGTGAAATCACCGACCTTGGACTGGGCGGTGTCGAGGATTTCGCCAAGGAGCTCGGCGTAGGCACGGCCCGCACGAGCGGAGTCCTGCGCGCGCTTCATCTTCGACGACGCCACGAGCTGCATGGCTCGAGTGATCTGGCCGGTGCTCTTAACCGATTTGATTCGGTTACGGATCTCGCGGAGTCCCTTAGGCATGTGGCGTGGCGGTGTGGAGGAAGAGGGAGAGAACCGAGGGCTTAGACCTTGAAGCTACGGCGCCAGGTTTCGCAGGCGGACTTCAGCTCGGCTTCGCCGTCTTTCTCGATCTTGTTGCCGAGGCGGATTTTCGCGAGAATGGCCGGCTTGGCGGTTTCGAGATGGGCCTGGAGGGAAGCGGAGGCGGCCTGGACGGACTTCACCGGCATGTCGTTGAAGAAACCATTCTGCATCGCCCAGATGATACCGCACTGGATATCAGCGGACTTCGGGGCGGTCGGGGGCTGCTTGAAGAGTTCGACGAAGCGGTCGCCCTTATCGAGGATGCCCTTGGTCTGCGCATCGAGGTCGGAGCCGAACTGAGCGAACGCCGCGAGTTCGCGGTAGTTGGCGAGCTCGCCCTTCACCTTACCGGCGACCTGCTTGAAGGCCTTGATCTGCGCCGCGGAACCGACGCGCGAGACGGAGAGACCGACGGAGACGGCGGGACGGATGCCCTGATTGAAGAGGTCGGTCTGGAGGAACACCTGGCCGTCGGTGATCGAGATCACGTTGGTCGGGATGTACGCGGACACGTCGCCGGCCTGCGTCTCGATGATCGGCAGAGCGGTGAGCGAACCCTTGCCGGCGAGACGAGCGGAGCGCTCGAGGAGGCGGGAGTGGAGGTAGAACACGTCGCCCGGGTAGGCTTCGCGGCCGGACGGACGCTTCAGGATGAGCGAGATCTGGCGGTAGGCGGCGGCGTGCTTGGAAAGGTCATCGTAGACGATGAGCGCGTCATGGCCGTTTTCCATGAACCACTCGCCGATGGCGGTGCCGGAGAAAGGCGCGAAGACCTGATTGGCGGCGTTGTCGGCGGCCGAAGCGGCGACGACGACGGTGAATTCCATGGCGCCGGCCTTCTCGAGGGTGCCGATCGTGCGGGCGATGGAGGAGTTCTTGGTGCCGATGGCGACGTAGATCGAGTACACCGGGCGGAAGTTGGCTTCGCCGGAGGCGAGACCGACGCGGTTGGCGTTGGCCTGGTTGATGATCGTGTCGATCGCGATGGTGGTCTTGCCCGTGGCGCGGTCACCGATGATGAGCTCGCGCTGGCCGCGGCCGATCGGGATCATGGCGTCGATGGCCATGATGCCGGTCTGCATCGGCTGGTCGACGGACTTGCGAGGGATGATGCCCGGGGCGATCTTCTCGACCGGGTAGCGTTCGCTGGAGGCGATGGGGCCCTTGCCGTCGAGCGGGTTGCCGAGGGCGTCGACGACGCGACCGAGGAGGCCTTTGCCGACAGGGATAGAAAGGAGGCGACCGGTGGTCTTGGCTTCCATGCCTTCCTTGAGGCTGGAGATGTCGCCCATGATCACGCAACCGACGGTGTCTTCGGCGAGATTGAGCGCGACGCCCTGAAGGCCTCCTGGCAGCTCGATCATCTCGTTCATCATGACGCCGGAGAGGCCGTCGATGGAGGCGACACCGTCCGCAAGGGTGACGATGGTGCCGACGTTGGATTTGCCGGCGCGGGTATCAAGGCCGGCGATGGCTTTCTGGATCTGGTCGATCGCGTTGCTCATGGTGTTTAGTAAATCGGGTTAAGG
>CALEEU010000247.1 GCA_937875975.1 uncultured Opitutia bacterium
GCGCCGGCGCCGGAAAGGTTCGGTCCGATCTGGCCGCCCTGCCCGTTGATCATGTGGCAGGACAGGCAGAGCGCGACGAGCGTCTTACCCTTGGCGGGGTCGCCGGCCTTCGCCGACAACGCCGTGAAGCGAGCGGTCTTCTGGGCGATAGCCGCGAACTGTTCCGCGTTGAGCAACGGCGGCGCGTCGGTGGTGCGCACGATCTTCGCACCCTTGCCGAGCTTACCCCAAGCAGCGTCACCGCTGGCGGAAGCGAAGACGAGCGACTCTGGCAGTTTCTCGCCCGCGAAGGTGCGGGTCATGTTGAGACGGATCTCGGCCGGCTTACGCTCGATGCTCCAGATACGGTATTCGGCGAGAGCGCCCTGCGTGCCACCCTTCGGCGTCGACCAGCCGATGGTGAGCCCGGGCAGGTCGTGAGGCTGGGCCGACTTCGACGTGCCCGTGAGCTCGCCATCCTGATAGATGCGCAGGACACCCGAGACATCACGAGTCAGCGCGATATGCGTCCAGATGGCGGAGGAGGTCGGCTTGGACGAGACCACGGCATCGTTGATCTTGCTGCCCATGTAGGCGCGGAAGACGCCGCGTGCGAAGTTGAGGTCCAGCACGCCCGAAGCACCGAGGAGGCTGTCGTTATTATCGACCTTGCCGTCGAGTCGTACCCATGTCTCCACGGTGAAGGCACCCTTGAGGGCGACGCCCGACTTGGCGACAGCGTCATTGGAACCGTCCAAGGTCAGCACGCTGCGGAAGACACCGCCGAGCTGGGCGGAGACCGCCGCAAGCTCGGGGCTATCACCGAGGGCGATGGCGAGCTTCTCGGCGACGGGCGTCTCGATGTCGGCGACGGCGACGGACTTGTCCGCCAGGCCCGCGGCGATGGCCTTGGCGCCGGCCTTGGTGCCGCTGATGCCGTCGAGCACGACCTTGCGGTCATTGACCGATAACTTGGAGTAAAGGCCCATCGCGAGCGCCGAAGCCTGCGGGGCACGGGATGCGACCAAGGCGCGCAGCGCGAGGTTCGAGATCTCCGCCGGAGCGGAACCGATGAGCGCGGCTAATTGCTCCGGCTTGGTCGTGCGGAGCTGCTGGAGTCCGAGGAGGGCTTCGCGACGGGAATCCTCACGGGAGAGGAGCGCGAGCAGGTCGGCCTCTAATTCAAGCAACTGGAAGCCGCCGATGAGCTGGGCGGCGAGGGCGCGTGCGGCAGTCCCTTGGGCCAGCAAGGCCTTGGCGGCTTCGGCGACGACCGGGCCGACCTTGGCCTGATCGAGGTCGGTGCGGAAGACGAGCAGGAGTTCGACGACACGGTTGCGGACCGCAGCATCGGCGAGAAGCTTACGGAGCACGGCGACGCTGGTCGGCTGATCGAGGGTCTTGGCGACGGCGAAGAGTTCGTCGGGGCCGGGGGCACGGTCCAACTGGCCGACGAGTTCGGCGACGAGCGGAGCACCGACCTTAGGGTCGAGCGCGAGCGCGGCGA
>CALEEU010000248.1 GCA_937875975.1 uncultured Opitutia bacterium
GACGGGCGCGCGTGGCAGCCGAGGCGCCGCCGGCGACGCCGCCGACGATGAGGATCTTGGGAGAGAGGGTCATGGGATTATTTGGAGAATTGGGAGCGGATGCAGCCGAGGATGGAAAGGCAGCCCGCATGGGCTACGCGGTAGCGGGCGACGCGGCCGGTGCGCTCGGCGGCCACCAGCCCATGGGCGCGGAGGCGCATCAGGTGCTGGCTGACCGTGGCCTGCGGACGGCGGAGGCGCGTGGTGAGCTCGGAGACGTCCAGCGGACCGTTTTCGAGGGCCTCGACGATGCGGAGACGGTCCGGGTGGGAAAGCGTACGCAGCGCTCCCGCGCAGTGGCGGAGGACCTTTGGGTCGAGCGGCTGGGCTTTTGACATATTCAATAGATTGAATGTGTTTGGGCGGAAGGCAAGAGACAAATTAGGGGTAGGGGTAGGGGTGGGGGTATGGGTAGCGATGAACAAGAGGCAAGGGGAGACCGGGAACCGGAATGTTAGCTTGGGACATATGCCCCCAGCCAATCATCCGGTCTCCGGTTTCCCTCTGAGTTTTGCATCAAGGTAGGGTTGAGCGGCCCGCTCAACCGAGGCTGACCGGGCCGGTCAGCCCTACCCAAGACACCTATGTCGTGACGCGGTCCCGACCCTACCTGCGAAGGCGTAGCCTTCGAGGGGACACGCTGGCACGGTGACATGGGGGCACGGGGTTGTGCATCGCCCTGGTCAACTGGCCAACAAATCAACCGATCAACTTGTTGCTCCCCTTGTCACCGTGTCACCTTGCCCACGTGTCCCCTATCTCTGGGCTTCAGCCCAGCCTATTCGCCGCGCTGACGAGGGCCTTGAGGCCGGCGAGCTCGATATTCGCGTCGACGCCGCAACCCCAGACGGTGCGGCCGTCCTTGGACTGCAGGGAGACGTACGCGGCGGCGGAAGATTCCGAGCCGGCGGTCAAAGCATGCGAGCGGTAATCCTTGAGGGAGAAGTTCGCCCAGCCCCTGGAATCGAGGGCGTGCACGAGGGCGCTGATCGGGCCGTTGCCTTCGCCGGTGAGGGTGAGGACCTGTCCGTCGCGACGGACCTCGGCCTGGCAGCGCACGGCTTCCTTGCTGACGGGCGCGGAGCTGAACGAGAGGAGTTCGAGGGGCGCGGCGACGTTGACGAAGTTCTTGCGGAAGCATTCGTGGATCTCGGCAGGCGTGAGCTCCTTGCTGAGCTGGTCGGCGTGCTTGCCGATGAGGTTGCCGACTTCCGGGTGCATCAGCTTCGGGAGGTCGAAGCCGAACTCGCGGTCGAGCACGTAGGCGACGCCGCCCTTGCCGCTCTGCGAGTTGATGCGGATGATGGCCTCGTACGAACGGCCGATGTCCATCGGGTCGATGGTGAGGTAGGGGACGTCCCAGAGGGCGTCGTGGCCGATCTTACCGCGACGATCCATACCCTTCTTGATGGCGTCCTGGTGGGAGCCCGAGAAGGCCGTGAAGACGAGGTCGCCGCCGTAAGGGTGGCGGTCATGCACGCTCATGCGGGTCACTCGCTCGTAAATCTCGCGGATGGCGCCGAGGTTGCGGAAGTCGAGGTGCGGGTCGATGCCGTGCGAGAACATGTTCAGCGCGACGGTGACGATATCGAGGTTGCCCGTGCGCTCGCCGTTGCCGAAGAGCGTGCCTTCGACGCGGTCCGCGCCAGCCATCAGGCCGAGCTCGGTGGCGGCGATGCCGGTACCGCGGTCGTTGTGCGTGTGCAGGGAGACGATGGCCATCTCGCGATTGCTCAGATGACGGCAGAACCACTCGATCTGGTCAGCATGCGTGTTCGGCGTACCGGCTTCGACGGTGAGAGGCAAGTTGAGGATGATCTTACGCTTAGCCGAAGCACCCCAGGCCTTGGCGACCGCTTCGCAGACCTCGAGGGAGTAGTCCGGCTCCGTAAGCACGAACGTCTCTGGGCTGAACTCCAGCTGCCACTGCGTGTCGGGCAGGGCGTCGGTGAGCTCGCGGATGAGCTTCGTGCCCGTGACGGCCATCTCGAGGACTTGCGCCTTCGAGAGGTTGAAGACGATCTCACGCTGGGCCGGGTTGGTCGGCGTGTAGAGGTGGACGATCGCGCGACGGGCTCCCTTGAGGGAATCGATCGTGCGACGGATGAGGTGTTCGCGGGCCTGGACGAGCACCTGCACGGAGACGTCCTCGGGAATGAGGTCCTTTTCGATGAGCTCGCGCGCGAAGGCGAACTCCGTGTCGGAGGCGGACGGGAAACCGATTTCGATTTCCTTGAAGCCGATACGGCAGAGGGTCTGGAAGAGCTCGTGCTTCTCCGGCACGTTCATCGGGATGGCCAGGGCCTGATTGCCGTCGCGGAGGTCGACCGAGCACCAGCGGGGGGCCTGCTCGATGCGCGCGTCTGGCCAGCGGCGATCCGGGAGGCGGACGGTCTCGAAAGGGCGGTATTTCTGCCGGGGGGATTCCATGGCGGGCGAAGTGCGGATGGTGGGAAAGGAGGGGAGGGCTGGCGAGCGTGGGTTTGGACTCCTAAAAGCAAAAAACCCACCCGGAAGTCCGGGTGGGTTTTTCGCAAAGGTGCGAGACCCGGACTTAGGCTTCGGGCTTGGTCTTCGGAAGCTTGGTCACGCGCTTCAGGTCCTTGACGGTACCGCGCTTCTTGAGCAGTTCCACGCGTTCGAAGCGCTTGAGGACGTTACGCTTCGCTCCGGAGGAGGAGGCGCTGGACTTGAAACTGTTGTGCTGGGTCATGGCCGTAAGGTGGGTGGAAGTTTGGAGAAAAGGGGTGGAAGGGGCGGGAGCAAGGGGAAAAGCGGGCGAAATGCCGACTTTGCCCCTTTCCCTGCCTCTTTCCTTGTTCAGGCGTGTTTCAGGATACCCTTCACCACGTGGCCTTCGACGTCGGTCAGGCGGAATTGGCGGCCCTGATAGCGGAAGAGCAGGCCTTCGTGGTTGATCCCGAAGAGGTGCATCAGGGTGGCCTGCATGTCGTGGATGTGGACCCGGTCCTTGGTGATATTCCAGCCGAACTCATCGGTTGCGCCATGGACGTAGCCCGGCTTCACGCCGCCGCCGGCGAGCCACCACGAGTAGGCGCGGCCGAAGTGGTCGCGGCCCTTGAAGCCCTGGCCTTGCTGGTTCTGGCCGAAGGGGGTGCGCCCGAATTCGCCGCCCCAGACGACGAGCGTATCGTCGAGGAGGCCGCGTTGCTTGAGGTCCTTGACGAGCGCCGCGCTGGCCTGGTCGGTGTCGAGGCACTGCTGCGCGAGTTGGCCGGTGGTAAGGTTATTATGCTGGTCCCAGCCGGAATGCATCAGCTGCGTGAAGCGCACCCCGCGCTCGGCGAGGCGGCGCGCGATGATGCAGTTGTTGGCGAAGGTGCCGGGCTTAAGGACGTCGGGTCCGTACATCTCGAGGACGGACTTGGGCTCGTTCTTGAAGTCGAGTAGCCCCGGGACCGAAGTCTGCATGCGGAAGGCCATCTCGTATTGCGAGATGCGCGTATCAATCTCGGGGTCGCCGACCTGACCGAAGTGCTCGCGGTTGAGCGCCTGCATGTCGTCGAGCATCGTGCGACGCGCCTCGCGGCTGACGCCAGCCGGATTGCCGACATACGGGACCGGATCGCCGACGCCGCGGAAGCGGACGCCCTGATGCTTGCCGGGCAGGAAGCCGTTGGACCAATAGTGTTCGAAGAAGAGCTGACCGCAGGTCTTGGCGGCGTCGGACGACGTCATCACGACGTATGAAGGGAGATCCTCGTTCATCGTGCCGAGGCCGTAAGAGAGCCACGCGCCCATCGCCGGGCGGCCCGGAATCTGCGAGCCGGTCATGAAGAACGTCACGCCGGGGGCATGATTGACCGCCTCGGTGTTCATCGAGCGGACGATGCAGAGATCATCAGCGATGGCACCGGTGTAGGG
>CALEEU010000249.1 GCA_937875975.1 uncultured Opitutia bacterium
CGCCGGGCGGGATGACGAGCGTATCCCCCGGCTTGGCCGTCTCGAAGGCTCGGCGGAGGGAGCTGACGTCGCCAGTAGGGCTGACGCAGCCGCTGAGCCAGGCGACGGCTAGCGTGAGCAGGCCAAGGGTGCGGGATGACATCAGGACGGTTCTCCAGACTTGCTGTCGGGCTCGTCGGCGAAGGTCGGATAGTTGTTCTCCGGTACGAAGGTGTCGGCGGCCTTGGGCACGCTGACGGCTTCCTTGGCTTCAGCGTGGCGCGGAACCACAGCGAGGCCGAGCGCGCCGAGGAAGACCCCGCGGAGAGCGTCGCGACGGCTGATGCCGGCGGGGTGGCTACGATTGGGATTATCGGGCATCGGTAAAGGGGCCGGCATCGCGGCGGGAGAGGATTTCACGGATCTTACGGCCGTCGAGCGTGGCGACCTCGGCTTTGGTCTCGCAGGCGAGGGCGGCGGCGACGCCAGCGGCTTCGCCTAGAGCCATGGCCGTGACGGTCACGCGGGAGGATGACGAGGCTAGGTGGGTGGCGCTATGGCAGCGTCCGGCCACCAGCAGGTTACCCACCTTCTGCGGGATGAGGGTGCGGTAGGAGATGTCGTAGGGCAGGGGCTGGTAGGCCGAGCCGGTGAAAGGCTTGTCGGAGGTCTTGCGTGGGTGGAGGTCGAGGAACCAGCAACCGGTGGCGACCGCGTCGTCATGGCGACGGCAGGTCTGCAGGTCCTCGACCGTCAGACGCTCGACTCCGAGGATGCGGCGGGTGTCACGGATGCCGATGTAAGGTCCGGTGGAGATAAGATAGCTGTCCTTGAAGGCCGGCACCTTTTCCTTCCATTCGCGGAAGATCGTCCAGGCGTCCTGACGTCCCTGCATTTCGCAGCGCGTGAGGTCGGCGGCGTCGGTCGCGTCGCCGGCGATGCGGGTGGCGTGGATATAGGCTTCGTCCTTGGCGAAGGCGAAGATTAGGCCCGGGCCGTAGAACTCCGGCATCTTGCCGGCCTTGTGGGCGTCGACGAGCGCCTGCTTGGCGGCCGGGTACATTTCCTTGTTCGGGGTCACGTTACCGATGCGGAAGTGCATCGTGAGCGGCATCATCTCCGGGTTCTTTTCCGAAGGCGCACCGGCCCAGTTCGCGACATCGGCGTCGCCGGTGGAGTCGATGACCTGGCGGGCTTCGATGCGGACAAGGCCGTCCTTATTCGCGACGATGACGGCGGTGATGAGTCCGCCCTTGGTCTCGACGTCACAGACGAGCGAATGGTAAAGCACGCTCAGGTGCTCGGAGTGGCGACGGATGAGGCCGTCCATGAGCAGCTTGAACTCGTCGGTGTTGGGGATGTTGACCGAGCCCCAGTATTTCGTGATGAGATGAGCGGGCAGGTCGTCGATGCGCTTGGCGTCGGGCTTGGCGAGGCCGAGTTCGCGGAGGAATTCCAGGGCGATCCCGCGGACGACGAAGCGTCCGGTCGGTTTGTCGATCAGGCCGTCGAAGTACGGCAGGCCGACCGCGGTGATGATACCGCCGGCGAAGCCGGCGCGCTCGATCAGCAAGGTCTTTACCCCGGAACGGGCGGAGGCGAGGGCGGCCGCGGAGCCGGCGCAACCGCCTCCGCAGACCAGCACGTCAGTCTTGATGGTCTTCATGTTCAAAGTCCTTCGGGGCGCTTGGCCGTGGCTTCGTAGAGGATGACTCCGCCGCGC
>CALEEU010000250.1 GCA_937875975.1 uncultured Opitutia bacterium
ATCACCGTCATCGGCGGTAACGATTCCACCGCCGTCGACCTCTCCAAGGCCACCGGCGTTCGCGTGGCCGCGACTCCGGCCGAGCTCCTCGCCGGCGCCGATGCGGTCGTGCTTGCCTGCAAACCGCAACAGTTCGCCGACCTCGACAAGTCCTACGCCACGCTCGCCCAGGGTAAGCTTGTGCTCTCCATCCTCGCCGGCACGCGCCTCGCGACCATCGGAGCCTTCTTCTCGTCCGCCCGTAATGTCGCGCGCGCCATGCCGAATACCCCGGGCGCGGTCGGTCAGGGCATCAGCGCCCGTTGTTCCGCGACCCCGCTCGCGGCTACCGACGCCCAGATCGTCGACGCCATCCTCTCTGGTCTCGGCCCGGTGATCGAACTCCCTGAGTCCATGTTCGACGCCGTCACCGCCGTCTCCGGTAGCGGCCCCGGTTTCTTCTTCGAATACGTCGCCGCTTACGAAGAGGCCGCCGTCGCCTTGGGCTTCACGCCCGAGCAGGCCAAACTTCTCGTCCGCCAGACCTTCAGCGGTTCGCTCGCGCTCCTCGCCGCTACCGGTGAGACGCCCGTGGCCCTCCGCATTCAGGTGACCTCTCCCGGCGGTACGACCAAGGCCGGCCTTGACGCGATGGAAGCCGGTAAGTTCCGCGCGATCGTCGCCTCCGCCCTCATCGCCGCCAAGCAGCGCGGCGAAGAGCTGGGAAAGAAGTGAGGGCGTCCGCCAAAGCGGACGCAGGGCTAGAGCTACTGCTAGGGCCTGAGCTAGGGCTGGGGGCAGGACGATGATGGCATCATCCGCCGGCGCAGGTCCCAGCAGTTGCCCACGGCGAGGAAGATCGGCACGACGGTCGCGAAGCCGTAGAGCGGGTACCACCAGAACATGATGAGCGAATCGTGGAAGCGAAGTCCTTGGAGCGATTCGAGCACGCCCCGCTGACCCAAAATCAGGTCCCTGCAGAATTCATAGCCTGCGAAGACGACCAGCATGCAGGCGGCGAAGATCAGCGTGCCCAGCAGCAAGGCCAGTGGGCCATAAGTCCATACGGTCCACGCTTTCGTCTTGCCGAGGAGTCCGGCGAGCAGGCGAGTCACCAGGATGCCAGTCGGGATGCTGCCCAGCAGATACCAGCCGGTCATCTGCAGGAACTTATCCCCCGAGAAACCGATGCCTTTCAGGATCACGAGGGCGACCGCGCCCCAGAGGAGTCCGTAGACGGCGCCAAGTCGGTTCAGGTTGGGCGAGCGGGTGCTTTCCATGACGGCAATTATTACTTACACCAGTAATTCAGCCAACTTTCTATATGCCTAATATATGCAAGTGCGCGTAATTATGTCGCCCATTAGGAAACCTCAGAGGCGCGGATTAATACCGTTTTAAGCAATCTATTCGAGGACAAGGACAGCACGTGGTGCTGTCCCTACCTATTAACCCCGATACTCTATACTCTCACACGCCTACTTCTTCTTGGCCTTCTTGGCGGCTTGGCCGCCGGGCAGGCGTTTCTGGCCTTGGTTGGGCAGCGGGCCGGCGAGCGGAGGGGTCTCGAAATACTTGCCGTCTTCGAGCATGCGCGGATCGCCCGTTTCGCGGAGAATCGTGAAGAGGCGCTCGGTCATCTCCTTGCGTATGGCGGCATAGGCGGGTGACTCAGCCACGTTGTTCATCTCGTGCGGATCCGCTTTCAAGTCGTAGAGCTCGAACATCGGGCGGCGGCCGTAGAACTTCTCGAAGAGCGCGGACCACTCGGGGGATTTGCGGGCGCCGACGAACCAGGCCTTGGTGGGGCCGGCGTCGTCGTCGGGCAGCGTGACGAAAGTCGTCTGGGCGAGCTCAGCGAAGGTCGGCTCATCTGCACCGTCGAGGCGGTAGGGATTGCCCAGCGGCCAACGCTCAGGCTTGAAGTTCACGATCAGCACATGGTCTTGCGTGCGCAGGGCGCGCTGCGGGTAGGGCGAGTAGTCCGGGCGGGCGACCTCGACGTGGCGTTCGCGGCCGGCGACGACCCAGGTGCGGGATGGGTCGACCTGGCCTTGGCGATCGGACTGCAGGACGTTCCACAGAGAACGTCCGGTCATCACCGCGGGAGGCTTCACGCCACCGGCTTCGAGGAAGGTCGGAGCGAGGTCAGGCAAAGTCACCATGTCGTCCACCACGCGTCCGCCCTTTACGCCGGCGCCGGCGACGATGA
>CALEEU010000251.1 GCA_937875975.1 uncultured Opitutia bacterium
GGCCTGTGCGACATCGGTCTCATCATCGCCCCGGGCGACCAAGCGGTCGATTGCCATTGCTCTGGCTCCGGCCCAATCCGCGCCAACGAACTTATCGTCTGCGACATCTATCCGCGCCACATCGCCTCGCATCACTATGGCGACATGACGCGCACCTACCTCAAGGGGAAGGCGAACGCGAAGCAGCGCAAGATGGTCCACGCGGTACTCGAATCCCAACGTCGCGCCATCAAGGCCATCCGCGCCGGCGTGACGGGTGCCAAGGTGCACACGGTCGTGCAGGAATATTTCAAGTCGCTCGGTTACAAGACGGGCCTGGTGAAGGGCATTTACGTGGGCTTCTTCCACGGCACGGGCCACGGGCTGGGTTACGATATCCACGAAGAGCCTGCGCTCTCCATTCGCAACCCACACCCGCTCACCGCGGGTAACGCGGTCACGGTCGAACCCGGGCTATATTATCCCGGCATCGGCGGCTGCCGTTTCGAGGACTGCGTGGTGGTCACGAAGAAGGGCTGTGAATTCCTTTCCGCTCATCCCTGCAACTGGGAGATCGCCTGAGGATGGCCAAAGGGCGGGGCAGGGTCGGGTCGCATACGTCGCTGACGGATGCCGCCCGTCCCGTGGCCGAAGCCCTCGAGCGTCATGGCCGCGTCTCCCGCGGCGTCATCAGCGCCCGCGTTCGCGCGAGCACGCTTTCGATCAAGGTGATGAAGCTCGGCGGCGGCCTACGCATCACGGTCGTCTCCAAGGGATCACGCCAGGAACTCCATGTCTACGGCATCACGGCGGAGCGCGCGGGTCAGATTCTGACGGGCCCGGACTTTTCCGGCTACAAACTGAACTTCGCCGATGAGTGAGGTCCCGGTCATCGTCGCCGAGGTCACGGCCGTCGACTGGGTCGCCGCCGGTCCGGGCTGGACGCACCTGCCATACCTCGCGCGCTTCCGCGCCGAGCGGCTACCGCTTGCCTGGGAAGGCTTCTTCACGGGACGCCATCACGCGGTGCTGGAGAGCGGCCGTTCCGGTAGTTTCACGATCGCAGTGCCCGCCGCGTCTCGCGCGACGGTCTTCTTCTCCGACGGGCGCGTCGTCATGCACGCTGCCGATGGCGCGCATGAAGAAGCCTCCGAGAAGCCGCTCGACTATCTCCGTCGCTGGTCGCGGGAAGTCCGCGCCCCGCGCCTCGAAGGCTGGCCCGTCTTTCAGGGCGGCCTGATCGCGCTATTGGGCTACGATCTCGCCGCGCAGTTTGAGCCGGTGAAGTCCGCCCCCGCCGACGTCCGTGCTCCGCTCGCGGCTTTCCTCGAGGCGCATGAGGCGTGCGTCTTCGACGCCTCGAAGCGCGAGCTGACCGTCGTCGTGCTTTGCCCCGTCGGCTCGCCGAACTCCGCTCTCCGCGCCGCCCGCGCCCGGGCACTCGATCTCGCTGCCCGCTGGGATGCGACCTGTGCCCAGCCGGCTCCAACTTTGTCTGCCTCCACCGCGCCCGCCGTGCCGATTGCCCAGTCTCTCGACGAACCTGCTTTCGTTCGGGCGGTGACCCGCTGCCAAGAATACATCGCCGCGGGTGATACTTATCAGGTGAATCTTTCCACGCGCCTCGAAGTAGCGCCGGTCGAACCGCTCCTCGCCTACGAAGCCCTCCGCTTGGCCAATCCTTCGCCCTATATGGGTCTGGTGCGCCTGCCAGGGGCGACGCTCGTCTGCGGCTCACCGGAGTTACTCGTCGAAGTTTCCGCGGGGCACATCGCCTCTCGCCCCATCGCTGGCACCCGCCCGCGGGGCGCCGATGAGTCCGCCGACCTCGCGTGGGCGCAGGAACTTTCCGGCGACACGAAAGAGAAGGCCGAACACCTGATGTTGGTCGATTTACTGCGCAATGATGTCGGCCGCGTCTCGCGCCCCGGCACGGTGCATGTGCCCGAATTCATGGCGGTCGAACGCTACTCGCACGTGATGCACCTGGTCTCGCAGGTCGAAGGCCAGCTGCAGGCTTCCGCCGGCCCGGCCGACGTCATCCGCGC
>CALEEU010000252.1 GCA_937875975.1 uncultured Opitutia bacterium
TTCCAGCAGGGTGTGGATATCCTCTCTGGCCGCGTAATGCGCGGTAAGGTCGACGGTTGGGAGAAGAGCGGCGGTCGCGTCTATTCCGGCGGCGCCGGCAATCTCGCCCGGGCGTTGTTCGCGCCGACTAACTACGGCCACAATGCTCAATACCCAGACGGCGATTACGCGACCCGCGCCCGGATCTGGAAGGAGCAGCAGGATTTCGTCCGCGGCATGACACATTTCCTCCGGACCGATCCGTCGGTGCCTGCGAAGCAGAAGGAGATCGCCCTCAGCGCCGGCTTTGAGAAGGGCGCGTTCGACGATACCAAGGGCTACCCGCATCAGCTTTATGTTCGTGAAGCACGTCGTCTGGTCTCGGATTACGTCGTCACCCAGAAGGACATGGAAGGGCGGACCAGTCCCGCGGATTCGGTCGGCCTGGCTTCCTACGGCGTCGACGAGTGGCCTTACGCTACCGTGGCTCTCGACGGTAAAGTGGCGCTCATGGGCGGTTATTACTCCATGCTCTATTTCGAGGATGCGCACCGCGGCATCTACCGGATTCCTTATCGCTCAATCGTCCCCCAGAAGGACCAGTGCACGAATCTCCTCGTGCCGGTCTGCGTCTCCGCCAGCCATATCGCTATGACCTCCATTCGCATGGAGCCCGTCTGGATGATCCTGGGCGAGTCGGCCGGCGTTGCGGCGTCGATGGCCGTGAAGTCAGGCTCGCCTGTCCAGGACGTGCCCTACGCCGAACTTTATCCCAAGCTCCGGGCGCTGACCCAGAAGGTCGACCTCCCGAAGAAAAAAGAGCCTAAGGCGAAGTAGGCCCAGCGATGCGGAGGTCCGCGACGATCTTTCCGCCGACAAGATGCTCGGTGATGATACGGTCGAGGTTCTCCGGGGTGCACTGGCCGTACCAGACGCCTTCGGGGTAAACCACGGCGACGGGGCCGGCGACACAGACGCGCAGGCAGTCAGCCTTCGTGCGCTGGATGCCGCCTTTCTCTGAGAGTCCTAGCTGCTTCAGCCGGATCTTTAGGTGTTCCCAGGATTTCGCCGCGAGTTCGCCGCCGCAGCAGGCCTGCTCGGTCGACTTCACGCAAAGAAAGATATGCCGACGGGTGGTGGCCAATCCCAACGCCTCGGCTGCGCGGGTGGCGTCCGGGTTCATTCGAACCGCGGGATCAGGCCGTCCTGCTCGAGCTTCAGGAACAGCTCGCGGCTGAACCAAGCATCGTTGGCGGCGTATTGAATCTGACGTTCATCGAGCGGCTTGGCCCAATTAGAAGTCTGCACTTTCTTCGACTTCTTCATCTGCAACTGGAGGAAGTGGGCGGCGAGGGCTTGGAGGCCCGTGTTCACCAGGCCGGTCTTCTTCGTGTGATCGGCGATGTCAATAAAGCCGCGGTCATCAAAGGGTGCGCGGGCACGAAGGTTCTTGACGTCATCACGGACGGCGACGCCGACCTTGGCCTGGCGTTCGTTGCAGAGGACCGGGAAGGCGAGAGGGATGCCGCCGCAGTGGTCGAGGCGGAAGACGAAGATATGGCGTTCGCCGGCCAGCTGCAGGATCGAGGGCAGGTTATATTCTCCGCGGGTGTGGGACGGCTTGGTTTCAGTATCGAAGCCCAGCACACGGTCGTGGGCGAGCGAGGCGATGGCCTTGGCGGCGTCCTTCTCAGACTCGATGAGTTCAATCGGTCCGGTCCACTCGCCGACGGGCAGGGATTCGATGAAATCTTTTTCGATGCGGATGCCGCCCTGGCCACGTCCGCCCTGGCTGTTGGCTTGGGCTTCGGCGCCCTGTTCGGCTGGTTCTGGCTGGTTTTCGGACTCTTCCACGAGGGGAAGGCAAAGCAGCCACCGCCCATTGGCAACCAGAGACTAGGAAGGGCGGGAAAAAAGCGTTGACCGTGCCCGTGCCGTCACGTTTGTTTAACTTCCCATTTAACGGGGCCTTAGCTCAGCTGGTAGAGCGCTTGCATGGCATGCAAGAGGTCGTCGGTTCAAGCCCGATAGGCTCCACCATTCAAAACCGGCCGTCTTCCCTCGGGAAGGCGGCCGGACTCTTTGACGGCCATCTGGCCGAGGTTCAGCGCAGCACGAAGGTCAGCAGGGCGCGACAGTCCGTCTGCAGGCGAGCCTCGACGGCGGCGTTTTCGCGGGTGACCTTGCCGATCGACTCGGCGCAATTCTCGAGGGCCTTCTTGAGGACCACCAGTTCGCTCTTGGAGGCCTTGGCCTCGGGTTTTTCGGCGAGGTCGCCGGCCATCTTGGCGTACTTGTCGAAGATAGCCTTCATCGCCTCGCGGTCGGCGGTAGAACGACGGAGCATCATCCAAATCGGCTTACCCTTGGTGCCGCCTTCGGCCAGGGTACGCAGGTAGCCGAGGGTGTTGAATGGGCGAACCTCGGCTTCGAAGTCTCTCTTGGCCGCGGCCTCAGCGGCCTGGTTTTCTGCTGAGCGGGCCTTGGTCCTGGCGGCCGCGGCTCTAGCTTTCGGGCTCAGGAGCTTGCCCGTCTTTTCCTTGGGCTCCTCGGCGGCAGGTTCGGCTTTCGGGGCGGGTTCATTCTTGCCGCTAATCTTGCTGGCTCGCTTAAGGTCATCGTAGCCGGCCCAGAATTGGGTCTCTTCGAGTTGGAATTCCGAGCAGACGATCTCGATTTTATTCTGCGCCAGATTGATGCCCTTGAGGCCGTCCTGCAGGGAGATGGAGAGAATGGCGAGGAGCGACTTCGTGTCGGTCGCGGTGACCTCCTGGGCGAACGGGTCGACCTCAGCCTCCTTCTTGGTCATTTTTTTCTCAGTCTTTGCTTCTGACAATAGCAGCTCGCGTTCGGCCCAGACCTTCGGGTTGTTCTTCCTGACCCAGTCGAGGTCGAGATCGTCCCACTGATAGCTCAGCACGGCATCCGTATCCATGCGCTTCACCATGATGGTGTTCTCGTCCAGCGTGATGTATTCGAAGGTGATGATGGTGGCGTTGCCAGGACGACGCAGCTGGACGGTCTCGGCGAAGGCCGGGAGGGCGGCCAAGGCGAGGGCGGCGATGAGGATACGGCGGACGAGTTGCACGGTGAGGAGCGTGGGCGAGGGGGGGAGGGTCGGCAAATCAAGAACACCGCTGGAGGCGGAGGGTTGCGGACGCCTCCAAGCAAAAGACCGCCTTGGGGGCGGTCTTTTGAGGGGGATGGGGTTTAGCCCTTACTTACCCTTGGCCTCGAACTTCGGGAGGAGGTAGTTGGCGCAGGAATCAAGGGAGGCCAGCTGGACGTAATCAGCTTCCGGGACTTCGATGCCGTGCTTCTTGCGGAGCTCCATGACGATATCCAGGAAGTCCATGGAATCCAGGGAGAGCTGGTCGCGAAGGCGGACCTCCGGTTTGACGGTGGTCAAGTCCTCGTCCGGCGCGATGTCGGCGATGATATCGAGAACCACCTGCTTGATGTCGTCCTTGGTCATGTTTTCAGGTCTGTTTCAAACGCCAAAACCCTGTCAGGCAACCCCATATTTCTTAACAATGAGGGCGGAATTGATACCCAGCATGCCGAAAGAGTTGTTCAGGATGGTATCCACCCGGGCGACCTTGATCGGATGGTTGATCACGAGGCCCGGCATGGCGCACTCGGGGTCTAATTCATCGATATTGATGGTCGGGTGCACCCAATTATCCTCAAAAGAGGGCAGATTGCCTGCTAATTCGAGGGCGCCAGCCGCCCCCATGCAGTGACCGATGAAGCTTTTGGTGTTGTTGATCCTGGTGTCCGGGCAGTCGGTGAAGACGTTGCGAAGGGCGGTGCATTCCTGGATGTCTCCCAGGGCCGTCGCGGTGGCGTGGGTGGAGACGATGTGGATGTCCTGCGGCTTCATGCCGGCGCGCTTGAGGGCCATGTGGACACACTCGGTCTGGCGCTCAGGGTTGGGCAGGACGGCGTCCGTGGCGTCGGAGTTGATGCACCAGCCGGCGATCTCGGCGATGATGCGGGCGCCGCGGGCAAGGGCGTCATCGAGACGCTCGAGGACGTAGATGGCGCCGCCTTCGGAGATGACGATGCCGTTGCGGTTCTTGTCGAAGGGGCGGGAGGCCTTGGTCGGATCCTCGTGGGCGCCGAGCGCTCCTTGGTTCTTGAAGCCAGCGAAGATGCCGAAGGTATGGATGGATTCGGAGACGCCGCCGGCGAAGGCGATGTCCACCTCGCCGAGTTGCAGCATCTGGGCGGCTTGGATGAGCCCGGCGTTGCCTGCGGCGCAGGCCGCCCCGATGGTGTAATGCGGGCCGGTGATGCCCATGTTCATCGTGACCTCGCCGGCCGGGTTGTTCGCCACGGTGCGGGGGTTGTGATGGTGGGTCCAGTATTTGGTGTCGTTGCCGAACTGGGAGATGTTGTGAATCTCGTTCTCGGTCTCGACGTTGCCGTGCTCGGTGATGCCGAGGTAGACGCCGACGCGGGACTTATCGACCTTATCCCAGTCGAGGCCGGAGTCGCCCAGCGCTTCGCGGGAGCAGAAGATGGAGATCGACCCGACGCGGGTGCCGATGCGGAGTTCCTTCCGCTTCTGCCATTTGGTGGTATCGAAGTCGCACACGCCGGCGGGGTGCTTGCCCATATGGCGCACGTCGATTACGGCGATACGGGCCTTGCCGGCGAGCAGGTTGGCCCGGAACTCTCCCAGCGAGTTTCCGTTGGGGGCGGTGAGGCCGAGGCCGGTGATGACGATGCGGGGCTTGGAGGACATCTGACGTCCTTCCATCAAGTGACCGCTGGCCATGAAGTCAAACCCCGCTCCCCGCTTGCCCTTGCCAATTGGCCCCCTTGCCATTCTCTGAAGGCAGATGTCCCAGCCAATCAAGTGTTCGCTCTGCGAGGAGGCCGCTACGGTCCACCTCTCCCAGGTCGTCCATAGCAAGGTCACGAAGGTACATCTCTGCGAAGCCTGCGCCCAGAAGGGCGGGGCGACCGATCCGGCCGTCTTCCAGCTCGCTGACGCCCTGACAACCGCTTCCCCCGCCCCGACGCTTACCTGCCCGAAGTGCGGCTTCACGGACATCGATTTCCGGAAGCGAGGTCGGCTCGGCTGTCCCTCTTGCTGGGAGACGTTCGGCGACGCCTTGGGCGGCCTGTTGCTCAAGGTGCAGCACGAAGCGTCCCATGTCGGCCGCGCTCCCGCGGGCACCTCGCCCGCCGGTCAACTCCGCCGCCGCCTCGACGACGCGCGCCGCGAGATGGAGAAAGCCATCACCGGCGAAGACTATGAAGCCGCCGCGCGCCTGCGCGATGAGATCGCCGGCCTCGAACGACAGCTCGCGCACTCCTGACCATGTCCTCCGTCGAAGACATCCTTGCCGCCGAAAACGAACTGACGCACCTCCTTGGCGCGCAGCAGGCGGTCGTGCTCAGCACGCGCATCCGCCTCGCCCGTAATCTCGACGGAATGCCTTTCCCGGGCTGGGCCAAGGTCCCGCAGCGTAAGGAAATCTCGGACCGCTGCGTCGAGGCGCTCGACGCCCTGCCGAAATTCCGTCGCGGCCACGTGCTGCGCATGGGCGAACTCGGCGACCGCGATCGTGCCGTGCTCGTCGAACGTCACCTTGTCTCCAAGGAGCTGGCCGCCGGCAAGAGCGGCGCGGCCGTCATCAGCCGCGACCAGACCTGCTCCGTGATGGTCAATGAAGAGGACCATCTGCGCATCCAGGTCGTGAAGGCGGGTTGGCATCTCCGCGGCACCTGGCACATCGCCGAACAGCTTGATGACGCCCTGGGCGGCTCGCTGAAACTGGCCTTCTCGGACCGCCTCGGTTATCTCACGGCCTGTCCGACTAATGTCGGCACGGGCCTGCGTGCCTCGGCGATGGTTCATCTGCCCGGACTCTGCCTCGCGGGCCACATGGACAAGGTCTCTCGCGCGCTCAACCAGGATGGGCTCGCCGTCCGCGGCTGGCTTGGCGAAGGCACCGAGGCCGCCGGCAACGTCTTCCAGATCTCCAATCAGCAGACCCTCGGTCTTTCCGAGGAGACGATTCTCAAGCACCTCGGCGGCTGGATCAAGAACGTGGTCGAACAGGAGTGGAACGCCCGCCGCAAGCTCGCCCAGGAAGAAGGCGAGAAGTTCGTCGACCGTCTCGCGCGCTCGCTCGGCCTGCTCCGCTCCGCTCGCCTGCTCACGAGTTCCGAAGCGATGAACATGCTTTCGCATCTCCGCCTGGCTTGCGACATGGGTTGCTTGCCGGAAGAACGCCGCCACCTCGTCGATCGTCTGATGATCGAAGGCCAGCCCGCCCACGTGCAGGCACGCGCCGGCCAGGAACTCGATAGCGACGGACGTGACCGCCGGCGCGCCGCTGTGGTCCGCGAAGCGCTGAAGGATTTCCCCGAAGTCATCCCGCCGACCGCTTAGTCTTCCTTCGGGGGGGTCGTGGTACGATCCTTACGGGTCATCTCGTCCAGCAGGGCCTGGACGCGTGCCACCCCGCCGGTGATGTCATCCTCGGTGAAGAGGATGTCAGGCGCGTGCTTCATCTGCAGGATGCCGCCGACGGTCGAGCGCAACTCGGTGCGCACGCGCTTCAGGAAGGCGCGGGCCTTCTTGCGGATGGCGTCGTCGCCCGAGACGGCGTAACCCACGCGGCACTGGCGGAGGTCGGGGGAGACGCTCGCGACGGTGATGGTGATCAACGCGGCTTCGGTCGGCCAGTTCTGGCGCAGCGCAGTGGAGACCTCGCGCTGGACCAGTTCGGCGACCCGGAGCTGACGTTGGGACATAAGGCTTAGAGCGACGGACGCGTCTGCAGCATCTCGATGGCTTCGATGATGTCGCCGGGCTGGTACTCGTCGTAACCGCCAAGCTTGATGCCGCATTCGAAGCCAGCCTTGACCTCGGAGGCGTCGTCCTTGAAGCGACGCAGGGTTTCGACCGGGCCGTTGTGGATGATCTTGCCGCCGCGCACCACGCGCGCCTTGGCGGCGCGACGGATGAGGCCTTCGGTGACCATGCAGCCGGCGACCTTGTGCTCCTTGCCGAGAGCGAAGACGGCGCGCACTTCGGCGGCACCGAGCTTGTTCTCGCGGACCTCGGGGTCCAGGAGCTCGGTCATGGCTTCCTTCACGAGCGTGATCAGCTCGTAGATGATATCATGCGTGATGAGGCGGACGCCGGTGCGCTTGAGCAGCGGCTGGACGCCGTTCTCGAGCTTGGTGTCGAACGCGACGACAAGGGCTTTGGAAGCTTCGGCGAGGGCGACGTCGCTCTGGGAGACGGGGCCGACGGAGCCGCCGACGATCTCGAGGCGCACCTTGCTCGACATGATCTCGACGAGACAGCCTTCGAGGGCTTCGAGCGTGCCTTTGACGTCGGCCTTGAGCAGGACGCGGAGGACCTTTTCCTTGTCCTGGGCGAGAGCGGCCATGAGGCGCTCAAGGTCCGTCATGCCGGGTCGGGCACCCGTGTTCGGCGCCTGCTGTAACGCTTCGGCGGCCTTGCGGGCGCCGAGGGCGGCTTCTTCGGCGATCTCGCGGGCTTCGCGGTCGTTCTTGACGGTCTTGAATTTAGTGCCGGGGGCCGGGACGGCATCCCAGCCGAGTACGAGTGCCGGAGCGCCGGGCGTGGCGGAAGGCATGCGATTGCCGCGCTCATCCATCAGGGCGCGCACCTTGCACCAGGTTTCGCCGCAGACGAAAGAGTCGCCGGGCTTGAGCGTGCCCTTCTGGACGATGACCGTGGCGGTAGGACCGCGGCCGGTCTCCATCTGGGATTCGATGACGACGCCCTGGGCGGGGCACTTGGCGTTGGCCTTGAGGTCGAGGACTTCGGCCTGCAGGAGAATCGACTCGAGGAGCTCGGTCATGCCGGTTCCCTTGAGGGCCGACACCGGGCTGGTGATGGTTTCGCCACCCCAATCTTCCGGGGTGATGTTGCGCTGCTGCATCTGCTGCTTCACGCGGTCGATGTTGGCGCCCTTAGCGTCGACCTTGTTGATCGCGGCCACGATGGCGCTGGCATGCTTCTGAGCGAACTTGAGGGCTTCCTCGGTCTGCGGCATGAAGCCGTCGTCCGCCGCTACGACGAGCACGGCGACGTCAGTGACGGAGGCTCCGCGCTCGCGCATCTTGGCGAAGGCGGCGTGGCCGGGGGTGTCGAGGAAGGTGACGGTCTTGCCCTTGTACTCGGGCTTCTCGCCCTGATAGGAGACGGAGTAGGCGCCGATGTGCTGGGTGATGCCGCCGGCTTCGCCCGAGACGACGTTGGTCTTGCGGAAGAAGTCGAGGAGGGTGGTCTTGCCGTGGTCGACGTGGCCGAGCACGCAGACGACGGGCGGACGCGCGGTCATGAGCGCCGGGTCGTCTTCGGAAGGCTTCTCGACCTTCTTGACGGGTTGGACGCCTTCGCCGCGGTGACGGATTTCTAGGGTGTAGCCGTGACGTTCGGCGACCTTGCGGGCATCGGCTTCCTCGATGACGGAGGAGACGCTGACGACCTTGTTCAATTCCATCAGGTTACCGATGACCTGGAAGGGCTTCAGATTGAGGGCGATCGCGAAGTCGCGCACCACGATGGGCGGGCGGACGGTGATAGCGCCTTTGCTGCCGGGGGCGGCCTGGCTGCCGGTGGCGGCCGGACGGTTGACGACCGGAGCGATGGGCGGGCGGACGATCGGAGGGACGTTGGCCGGGCGCGAAGGGACGGGCGGAGGGGTGCTGACGACGACGGGCGGCAGGTCGGCCTTGACCGGCGTCGGAGCAATCGACGGACGGGGGATGATCGGAGTGACCGGAGGGCGGGCAGTCGGAGGCGGCGTCGGGGCGATGGTCGGGCGCGGAGGCATGCTCACCTGAGGCGGCACGCCGGGCTTGGCGACAGGGGCGACGGGCTTGACCGGTTCCGGGGCCTTCGGGGCTTCGACGGCTGGTTCCGGCACGGGCTCGGCCTTCTTCGGAAGCTTGTCGGCGGCGAAGGTCAGGAAGTCTTCGCGGTAGATCTTGCCGAAGTTGCTCGAGGCAGCGGGCTTCTTGCCGTCGGTGTAGACGTAGTCCTTGTAGTCAGGACGGGCGACCACGAACTGGTCTACCAGGGCGAGCAGCGCCTTGACCTCGAGGCCGAGCTCCTTGGCCACGTCGCTGAAACGCTGCGTGGTCGCGGGCTTCTTGGCTTCGGATTTCTTCTTCTCGGTCATGTGCGCGTGCGAAGGGTGGCGATAGGGTCAGGGTGCGGAAGGATCACGAACGGCGGCCCTTGGCGTAGGCGGCGAGGACGGCTTCGACCTCTTCGGCCGGGATGCCGCTTTCCTTGAAGTCTTCCACGGTCGCGCCTTCGAGGGCTTCGACGCTGGAGATGCCGAGGCCGACAAACTTCGCAATGAGCTCGGCGGGGAGGCCGAGCTGCTCGGCGATGCGGACGGCGGCGTCGCCGGCCTTAGCTTCGAAGCTTTCGGCGGCGTGCGTGGCCTTCTGGATGTTGAGACCCCAACCCATGAGTTTGGAGGTCAGGCGGGCGTTGCGACCCTTGCTGCCGATGGCGATGCGCATGTCGTCTTCGTCCACTTCGAAGTGGATGGAGCGGGTGCGTTCGTCGATACGGACGTTACGCGGCTTGGCTGGGCGAATGGCTTCTTCGAGCAGCTTGAGCGGCTCAGCGTGGTAGCGGATGATATCGATCTTCTCGCCACCGAGTTCCTTAACAATGTTGCGGACGCGGGCGCCACGGGCGCCGACGCAGGCGCCGACGGGGTCGACCTTGGGGTCGCGGGAGTCGACGGCGATCTTGGTACGATAGCCAGGATCGCGGGCCATGGCGGCGATGGTGACGGTCTTGTCGGCGATTTCGGCGACTTCGAGTTCAAGGAGACGGCGTACGAAGGCCGGGTTGGCACGGGAGAGCACGAACTCGCGGCCGCGCTGCGGGTCTTCGCGGATCTCGAGGAGGAGGCAGCGGATACGGTCGCCAGTGCGGAATTCGTCCCCGTGGCAGCGTTCCTTGTGGGTGAGAACGGCTTCGGCGGTGCCGAGTTCGATTACAACGTTGCCGCGCTCAGTGCGACGGACGGTGCCAGTGACGATGTCGCCAACCTTGTCCTTATACTCCTGGAAGACCTGGTCCTTCTCGATCTTGCGGAAGCGCTGGTTGAGCAGCTGCTGGGTGGTCTTGGCGGCGATGCGGCCGAGGTCGGCCACGTTGATGGGCTTGCGGACTTCCTGTCCGACTTGGACGCCGGCCTCGATGAGCGAGGCGGCGACCGGGTTGATTTCCTGGAGCGGGTCCGACACGGAGTCGGTCACGCGGAGGACGACGAAGGCGTCGAGCTTGCCGGAGAGGGGATCAGCGTTGATCTCCACGTTCTGGCCGGCCATGACCGACTTCTCGACGGAGGACTTGATCGCCTCGACGATCAGGGCGCAGGCCTCTTCTTTTTTGATGTTCTTCTCCTTTTCGAGATATTGGAGGAAGGGTTTGATATCGACGCTCATGGTGATGGGTGCGGGTTTTCGGTGAAATGATTTGGGGACAAAAAAAGCGGGTCCGGCAGGACCCACCTCGGTAAAGGTGAACTGAGGCTTACCTTGGGCACCCCGGGGGGGATGTCAAGTGCGGTAAGCCCGCCGGCCCGGAGGGTTCCGCTTGCCCCCCGGGGGTCTTCACGGAACCTTCCCCTATGGCCGACGAAAAAGTAATCTTCACGATGACGGGGGTCACGAAGTACTTCGAAAAGAAACCCGTTTTCCGTGATATTTCGCTCTCTTACTATTATGGAGCCAAAATCGGCGTCCTTGGCCTGAATGGTTCAGGTAAGTCTACGCTGCTTAAAATCATGGCGGGCGAAGACAAGGAATTCGACGGCGCCATCAGCCAGGTGCCCGGCTACACGCTGGGCTACCTTGCCCAAGAGCCGCGGCTCGATGAACACCTGACGGTCCAGGAATGCGTGATGCAGGCGGCTGGTCCGATGAAGGCCCTGCTCGAAGAATATGACGAGACGTTCGTAAAGGTCTCAGAGATCGACGACGCCAAGGAGCAAGAAAAGATCCTCGCTCGCCAAGGCGAGATTCAGACGATCCTCGATACGCGCGGGGGCTGGGATCTCGATGCCCGTATCGAGATGGCGATGGAAGCCCTGCGCTGCCCGCCCGGCGAGGCGGTGGTCTCCGCGTTGTCCGGCGGCGAGAAACGCCGCGTGGCGCTCTGCCGCTTGCTGCTCATGGAGCCGGACATCCTCCTGCTCGACGAGCCGACCAATCACCTCGACGCCGACACGGTCGCCTGGCTCGAACGGCACCTCCAGACTTACAAGGGCACAGTCATCGCGATCACGCACGACCGCTACTTCCTCGATAACGTCGCAGGCTGGATCCTCGAGCTCGACCGCGGCCGCGGTATCCCTTGGAAGGGCAACTACTCCTCGTGGCTCCAGCAGAAGCAGCAGCGTCTCGAGATGGAGGAGAAGCAGTCCGCCGCCCGTTCGCGTTCGATGGAACGCGAACGCGAGTGGGCTGGCGCTTCGCCCAAGGCGCGCGTGGCTAAAAACAAGGCCCGTCTCCGCGCCTACGAGCAGATGCTCACGCAGGATCAGAACCTCCAGGAGAAGACGGCCGAGATCTGGATTCCGCCCGGCCCCCGTCTCGGCGGCGCGGTCATCGAGGCCCGCGGCCTCTCCAAGGGCTACGGCGACCGTATCCTCATGGACGATGTGAACTTCACGCTGCCGGCGGGCGGTATCGTCGGCGTGGTTGGCCCCAATGGGGCGGGCAAGACGACCTTGTTCCGCATGATCACCGGACAGGAGAAGCCCGACAAGGGTACGCTCACCGTCGGCGACTCGGTCAAGCTCGCCTACGTCGACCAGTCCCGTGATTCACTCCCCGCGGACGCGCCGCTCTGGTCCGCGATTTCCGACGGGCAGGACATGGTCCACCTCGGCAAAATCATGGTCCCGGCCCGCGCCTACGCGGCACGCTTCGGCTTCACGGGAGACGTCCAGCAACGCAAGGTTGGCGTGATGTCCGGCGGCGAACGCAATCGCATCCACCTCGCCCGCCTCATCAAGGCAGGCGCGAACGTGCTCCTGCTCGACGAGCCGACCAACGACCTCGATGTGAATACGATCCGCGCGTTAGAGGACGCCCTCGAGGGCTTTGCGGGCTGCGCGGTCATCGTGACGCACGACCGCTGGTTCCTCGACCGCGTGGCCACGCACATCCTCGCCTTCGAAGACGACAGCACGGTGGTGTGGCACGAAGGCAACTACGGCGACTACCTTGAAGATCGGCGTAAGCGCCTCGGCCTTGAGTCGGATACGCCGCGCCGCCCCAAATACCGTCGGCTTACGCGCTGAGCCGCTGAGCGGCCTTTAGTCGCTGACGCCATGCGCCGGCCGTTGCCGCGAGCGTGGTGAGCTGTAGGTCGCTCATGCGCCAACCCCAGTTGCCCTGCGGCTTGCCGGGCGTATTGAAGCGGGCCTCGGCTCCCAGTCCGAGGAGGTCCTGGACGGGGATGAACGCAGCGATGCCCGGCGAGGCGAGGGCGGCTTCGGCGAGCGTGATATGCGGTGAGGCCATGACGCCAAAGGCGCCCTCGACCCGCGTGCGTTCCTCGGCCGAGGCCTGGGCGTACCAGCCGACGACGGTATCGTTATCGTGCGTGCCAGTGTAGACGATGCGGTCGGCGGTGATGTTCGTCGGGAAGTGGGGATTGCCTTCGGGCGGGCCGCCGAAGCCAAATTGCAACACCGACATGCCGGGCAGCCCGGAGGCCTTGCGGAGGACGTCCACGCCAGGCGAGAGCAAGCCAAGGTCTTCGGCGACGAGCGGGAGTCCGGCCAGCGCGCCAGTGAAGGCGAGTCCTGGGCCATCGAACCATTCGCCTTCGCGGGCATTGGGCGCCCCGGCGGGCACGCTCCAGAAATCATGGATGCCGCGGAAGTGGTCGATGCGGATCGCGTCGAAGAGCTCGAGGTCGTGCTGGACGCGCGCCTTCCACCAAGCAAAGCCATCGGCGGCGTGACGGTCCCACGCGTAGAGCGGATTGCCCCACAGCTGGCCGTCCGCGGCAAAGTAGTCGGGCGGCACGCCGGCGACGGCGAGCGGGCGGCCGGCTTCGTCCAGTTGGAAGAGTTCGGGGCGCGTCTTGGCATCGCAGCCGTCGGCGGAGACGTAGATGGGTTCGTCGCCGAAGAAACGGACGCCCTTGCTGCGCGCATATTCGCGAAGCGAGCGCCACTGCTCGGCGAAAAGGAACTGGAGGACCTCGGCTTCAGCCACGGCTTCGGCCGGGGCATCGTCGATCGTCCACTTATCCGGCGCGGTGAAGCCGTTGGCTTCGCGCAAGGCGGAGAATCGGCACCAGGCATCGAGCCATCCGGCGTGCTTGGCCCGGAAGCGTCGGAAGGCGGCGTTCTGTTTTAGGATGACGGCGCCGCGTCGTGCGGCGAGCTGGAGCGTCGGGCGCAGGTGATTCCAGAGACGGCCATAGTCCGTCCGTCCGTCGCTGCCGCGACGAAGCGCGGCGATCTCCTCGGGGGTGAGCAGTTTACGCGCACCGAGGTCCGCGAGGTCGAGGAGGTAGGGATTCCCGGCGAAGACGGAGAGCGCTTGGTAGGGTGAGTCGCCATAGCCGGTCGGGCCGAGCGGGCAGACCTGCCACCAGGAGAACCCGGCCGAGGCGATGATATCGACGAAGCGTCGGGCCTCGGCGCCGAGCGAGCCGACGGGGCCGTCGCCGGGTAAGGCGGTCGGATGAAGCAGGACGCCTGCGCAACGGCGCGGGAACGCGTGGCAGGTAAAGGGTTCAGTGACGTCGGTCCCGGCCTCGGGGGCGCCTCGGGAGGCGCTCATCTCAGCGGATTTCTTGGACGTAGTGCTTCGAGCGCAGCCCCTCGATCCAGCTCTTGACGGCGATATTCATGTTGATCTGCCGGACCTTGGTTTCGATCGTCGCCATCACCTCAGGGTCGTTGACGTCGGCGAAACCTTTCGGGCGGACCGCTTCTGGGCTGACGATCACGTAGATCGGGGTGGAGCCGACGTCGAACTTCAAGGGGTCGGAGATCTCGCCGGCCTTGAGCGTCTTGAGCTTGGCATTGACGGTCTCGTTGAGGTTTTCGAGGTTCTGCCAGCCGGCGTCGCCACCTTTGGCTGCAAGATCGTCGGTGCTGATGCGCATGGCGACGTCGGCGAAGGTCGGCGTGCCGGTGATCGGCTTGCCGGTGACCTTGAAGCGTTCGAGGGTGGCGGCGATCTTGCCGGGATGGCGCAGCGCGTCGGTGAAGGCGGCGGCGCGGGCCGCGGTTTCCTCGGGTTTCTCCGCGGCGCCCTGCGTGATCGTGATCTGGCGCAGCTTGACCTGTTCCTTGCGGACGAAGTCGATCTTGTTCTTCTCGTAGTACTCCAGGATTTTCCCGGGATTGACGTCCCAGGCCGCACGGCGGACCTGGCTGACCATATATTCGAAGATGATGCGCTCTTCGATGCGCTTGCGGTGGGCGAGGGGCGTCGTGCCAGCCGCGCGGAGCGAGGCGACGAAGCGGTTGCGGTCGCCATTGAAATCGCGGCGGATGGTCTCCTCGATGTCGGTGTCGATGTAGGAGGCGGGCAGCCCCGAAGTGCTGGCACGGAATTCGGCGATGACAAGGTGGCGGTCGGCGATAGAGTTGAGGGTCTCGTCCGCGACGTTAGCGATCGCCTTCTCGGATTCGGCCTCGGTCTTCGAGCCGGCCCGGATCTGGCCGATGATCGGCTCGATCTGGCGGCGGATGTCCGAGGTGGTGATGCCGTTGCCGTCGGCGGTCGCGACGATGCGGTCGGCGTGCATCTCGGACCAGCGCTTGGCGGCGGCTTCTTGCAGCGTCGGCTGCTTGAGCTGGGCGGAAGCGGCTATGGCGGACAGGAGGAGTAGGCTGGAGAACAGGAAGGATTTCATCGGTCGGTAGGAGCGGGCAGCCGTGAGAGGAAGCCTCGGATTTCCTTCAGTTTCCGCAGGGGGTCTCGCACGGTCAAGCGGGGAAACCGGTTGCCGACGAGAATAGGCTCGGGCGCGCGGCCGCCGGCCGCTGATAGGCAGCGGATGACCGCCCCGTCGGTCGTCACCGAAACGACACTTTTCTCCTCCGCTAGGCAGCGGATCTCCGCAAGGCTGAGCAGGGCCTCCGCTTCGGGCGGGAGTTTGCCATAGCGGTCCTTCAGCGAGGCCCTGAGCTCGGCGACTTCGGCCGCATCCAGCGCGAGGGCGATGCGCCGGAAGGCCTCGATCCGCAGGCGGGTCTCGGGAATCCAGTCGGAAGGCAACGTGGCGGTCAGCAGAGCGACCTCGCCCTCGCTGCTGTTCGCCTGCTCGGTGCCGAGGGCGGCCTGGGTATGATCGATAAAATCGAGCTGCACATCGCATCGGTCGATGACGGCACCCTTGTCGCCGCGCAGCTTAGCCACGCTGCGGCGTAGGAGCTGGCAGTAGAGGTCGAAGCCGACGGTGGCCACGTGCCCGCTCTGCGCTGCCCCGAGGATATTACCAGCGCCGCGCAGCTCGAGGTCGCGCATGGCGATGCGGAAGCCGGCGCCGAGCTGGTTGTATTGCCGGATGGCCGACAGGCGGCGGTGGGCCGTGCCAACCAACGCGGCGTGTCGATGCAGGAAGAGGTAGGCGTAGGCCTGACGATTGAAACGGCCGACCCGACCACGCAGCTGATAGAGCTGCGCGAGGCCGAACCGGTCGGCGCCCTCGATGATCAGGGTGTTGCAGTTCGGGATGTCGAGGCCGGTCTCGATGATGGTCGTACAGACGAGCATATCGTACTCGCCGGCGACAAACGCTGACATGACTTCCTCCAGCTGTCCGGCGGGCATCTGGCCATGACCCACGATGATGCGTGCCTTGGGTAGCAAGGCGGCAAGGCGTTCGGCGACGGCCTGGATGGTCTCGACGCGGTTGTGCAGGTAGAAGACCTGGCCGCCCCGGGCGAGCTCGGCTTT
>CALEEU010000253.1 GCA_937875975.1 uncultured Opitutia bacterium
GTCGGCGGAATCGCAGCCAGCAGAAGCAGGGGTAGCAGCATGGCGCGACTATGAATCATAGTCGCGAGGGGGCAAGGGTTTCGCTGGCACGGGGACAAGGGGTAGGGTCGGGACCGCGTCACGACATAGCTGCACTCTGGCCGCCGCATGGTGGCCATAGGTAGGGGCAGGACTACGTCATGCCCTACGACAAAGGGCGCGGCGTAGCCACGCCCCTACCCTGCGTTCACCATTCGGCGAACGGACGCGACGCCGTCGCGCCCCTACCCCGAGACATAGCTCAAAGGGAAACCGGAGACCGGATATTGAGTTAAGCCTTCCCCATGTCCCCGTGTCACCATGCCCACGTGCCCCCTAGCGGCGTCAGCCGCGCTTACCGTTCCCAAACTTCAAACCGATACCCAAGGTCCCCCTCGCGTCCGTCCTTCGCCGAAACCAGTTTCGTGAAATAGCGCTGCCAATCGGCGGGGAAGAAACGATCGCCATCGAAGTCGCGGTCGATGCGCGTGATGAGTAGGCGTTCGCAGAGCGGCAGGCCTTCGGCGTAAATGCGCTCTCCACCGGTGATCCAAGTCGGCCCCTTCCACTGGTCCATGCGCTCAGCGATGACGATGGCCTCAGCCAAGGACGTCGACCGCTCGGCACCGGGGAAAGACTTAGCGGGATCCCTCGAGACCACTACCGTCCCGCGATTCGGCAGCGCCTTGCCCAACTCGGCATAACAGGTCGGCCCCTCAATCATAATACCCCCAGCGGTCTGGTCCATGAACCAGGCCAGGTCCTCGGGAATATGCCATGGGAGCCTGCCACCCGAGCCGATGACCCCGTTACGGGCCACGGCGACGATGCAATGGAGGGGTTTTGGCACGCCCCCAAGGGATGTTAATAACCCCGCCAGATGCAAGCACATGGGGGCGGACTTGGACTGATTGACACCCGCCGAAAGACTGGGGTAAGTTGCCCGAATGATTACCTGGCTCCAGAACGCCACCAGCAAGCACCACCGCATTATCTTCGGATTCCTGCTCGTGGTCATCGTGGTCTCTTTCGTCTTCTACGGGTTCGCCGGTCGCGGCGCCCTTAGCTCCGGTGCCAGCATGTACCAGGGCGTCGACCTCAATGACCCTTCGGTCCGCGCCCGCTTCCGTGACGCGACTTTCTTCGCCCAGATGACAGGTCGGCGCATGAACGAAAATGGTCTGGTCCAGCGCGTCGCCGAGCTCAGCCTCGCCGACTCCCTCGGCATCCCCTCACCCTCCGTCGTCGAGATCCGCCGCTTCGCCAACGAGATGACCACCGCACCCGACGGCAAGAGCGCCGACGGCCTCAATAAGTTCGTGGAGTTCGCCGCCAAGCAGCTCAACGTTTCCGACGATGAGACGCGCGCCCGTTTTGAGGCTTACATTGTAGACACCTGGCGCATCCAGAAAGCCATCAGCACGCTCGCTGGCTCCGGCCACGCCACGTCCAGTCAGATCAAACGTATCCTCGATCGCGAACGCACCAATTGGACCGTCGACGTTGCCACCTTCTCCGCCGCCGGCTTCAAGCCCGAGATCAAGGTCGATGACGCCAAGGTAAAGGAATCCTTCACGGTCAATATCGAGAACTACCGCCTCCCTCCGCAGGTCGCCGTCACGGCCGTCACCATCACCCCCTCCGTTGCCGACACGGCTCCAGTCTCCGACGACGAAATCATCAACATGGGCTACAATCAGGCCGAAAAGTTCAAGTTCGAGACGGGTAAGGTCAAGGAACAGGCCCTCGCCAAACGTGCTGAGCTCGAGAAGTTCGTTCGGGCCGACCGCGCGATCACGAACCTCGCCGGACAGATCTCTGACGAGCTCGCCGAGAAGTTTGCCATCGATACCGCCAAGGCCGACAGCAAGGAACTCGCCGCCTGGATCAAGGCCAAGAACGCCAAGATCACTGTAATCCCCTCCTTCGAAGTCATCAATCCGCCGACCGTCGCCAAGATCCCCACCGAAGCCTTGCGCGTCGCCGGCGAGCTCAACGAAAAGGAGTGGCGCACCGAAGTCTACCGCTCCGAAGAAGGCGCCACTTTCGTCCTCCTCAATAAGCGTACGGCTGATCGCCTCCCGACCTTCGACGAAGCGAAGACCAAGGCCGTCGAGAATTGGAAGAAGTCCCAGCTCAACCGCCTCCTCGCCGAAGAAGTCGCCAAGGTCGGCAAGGCTCTCCAAGCCGATATCGCCGCCGGCAAGTCCTTCACTGATAGCGCCAAGGCCCATAAGCTCGTGCTGACCTCCCCCGCAGCCTTCTCAATCTACTCCTTACCCGAAGGACTCAACGGCGCCGACGCGAACACCGGCGCCCTCATCGAAGCGGCTGGTGTCGGCAAACTGACCCCCGCCATCCGTTTAGCCAACGGCGACCATGTTTTCATCCGTCCGGTCAAGAAGGATTTGACCGAGGATAAGACCAACGCCGAAGAGGCCCGCATGTTCGTCCAGCGCGTCTCCCAGCGTAACGCCTACTTCACCGGCATCGGCCTCGTCCAAGAAGTCGTCCCAGCCCCCGTCCAAGCCAAGTAAGAGAGTCTTAAGGCCCACTGGAACCCCTCCGGAGGCCTCCTCCCGAGGGGTTCTTTATTTGGCCCCGATTACGGCTTTACCAACCCCTACCCCAACCCCTACCCCTTTCTTATCACAATGTCCCAGGTCCGCGTCCGCTTCGCTCCCAGCCCCACCGGCTTCTTCCATATCGGAAGCGCCCGCACGGCCCTATTCAACTGGCTCTACGCCCGCCACACGGGCGGCAAGTTCATCCTCCGCATCGAGGACACCGACAAAGAGCGTAACTCCGACGCCTTCCTGAAGGTGATTTTCGACTCGATGCGCTGGCTCGGCATGGATTGGGACGAAGGCCCCGAGGTCGGCGGCGACTTTGGTCCGTACTTCCAATCGCAGCGCACGGAACTCTATAAGGCCAAGCTCCAGGAGCTCGCCGCCAAAGGCCGCGCTTACGAGAAGGACGGCGCTTGGTGGCTTCGCCTCGAAGGCGCTCGCTCCCCCGCCTACGACGATCACCTGAAGAAGGATTACGAGAAAGTCGACGCCGCCCCGATGGTGCTGCACGACATGGTCCGCGGTCAGGTCGCGCGCGTCGAGGATCGTGACTTCGTGATCTTCCGCTCCAACGGCGAACCAGTCTTCCACTTCGTCAACGTCGTCGACGACATCGAGATGCAGATCACCCACGTGATCCGCGGCGAGGACCACCTCTCCAACACCTCGAAGCACCTCGAACTTTTCAAGGCCTTCGGCGCCAAGCCGCCCATTTACGGCCACATCCCGCTCATCCTGAAGACCGACGGTCCGGGCAAGATGTCCAAGCGCGACAAGGGCGCCCTCATCGAGGAATACCAGCAGCGCCGCTACCTCCCTTCCGCCGTCCGCAACTACCTCTGCCTGCTTGGCTGGACGCCCGCCGACGGCAAGGAAGTGCTGCCGATCGAAGAGATCATCAAGCAGTTCGAGATCTCCGCGGTGCACCAGTCCAACGCCCGCTTCGACGAACGGAAGATGTCGCACATCAACGCGCAGACGCTCCGCACCCTGCCCGCCGCCGAATTCGCCACGCTCGCCCGCCCGATCCTGCTCGAGACCAAGGTCATCGATGCTTCGGTCTCAGACGCCCGCCTCACCGAAGTCCTGGGCATCGTCCAGGAGAAGGTGACCTCCCTCGAACACCTGCCTGAGTTCATGGGCTTCTTCTTCACGGCCGACTTCAAGAAGGACGAAGGCGCCTTAGCCAACCTTACCAAAAAGGGCGGCGATCCGGTCGCCCGCGTCCGCGAGCTCCTGCCTACGCTCGAAGCCGCCGCCTGGACCGAGCCGGCCCTCGAAGCCGCCTTCGCTGCCGTCGGCGCCGCTCGCGAGCGTAAGCCTACCGACTACTTCGCCCCGGTGCGCTTCGCGACCTCCGGTCAGGGCGGCGGCGCCCACCTGCTCGGCGTCCTCCGCGTCCTCGGCCGCGACACCACCCTCGCCCGTCTCAAATCCTTCGCCGCCTGATCCCACCTTTGCACTTTTGCACAGGCGCTCGCGCCGATTTGCACTTTTGCACCACTCCTGATCTTTTCGTCCATGTCCTCCGAAACCCCTGCGCCGACGGCCCACCGCCACTTCATCCAGCAGATCATCGACGCCGACCTGGCCGCAGGTAAGCACGCGACCGTCGCCACCCGCTTCCCGCCGGAGCCCAACGGCTACCTGCACGTCGGCCACGCGAAGTCGATCTGCCTGAACTTCG
>CALEEU010000254.1 GCA_937875975.1 uncultured Opitutia bacterium
TGACTATCCCTGAGGCGGTCGGGCTCGTGCTGCAGAGCGCGACGCTTGGCGCAGGCGGGGATATCCTCGTCCTCGAGATGGGCCAGCCCTTGAAGATTGTCGACGTGGCCCGCCAGCTCATCGAGCTCAGCGGACTTCGCCCCGACATCGACATCGAGATTCGCATCATCGGCCTGCGCCCAGGCGAAAAGCTGGTCGAGGAACTTCAATACGAAGGGGAGCAGTATCGCCCGACCGAGCACCCGCGCGTCTTCCGCTTCGTGGCGGACCACGTCCCGCAGGATTCGGTGGAATCCTTGGTGAGCCGCGTTCGTGCCCTGCTTCCCTTGGAGCGTCAGGCCTGCAAGCAGGGGATGCGGGACCTGGTCCCCGAATACGTGCCCTTCGCGGAGTAGTTTTTACGCTTCGGGCTTCACAGGCGGGCATGGCTGCGACACGCTTCGGGCATGGCTCGCGCGCTTTCCTCCGCACCTCTGGTCGGCATCATCATGGGTTCTCAGTCCGACTGGGAGACGATGGTCAACGCCGCCGACACGCTCAAGAAGCTGGGTGTCCCCTTTGAGGCCGAGGTCGTGAGCGCTCACCGCACGCCGCTTAAGCTCAAGGATTATGCCCTGGCTGCCCGTCGTCGTGGCCTGAAGGTCATCATCGCAGGCGCCGGCGGTGCGGCTCACCTCCCAGGCATGGTCGCCGCCATGACCTCCCTTCCCGTCATGGGAGTTCCCGTGCAGTCCAAGACGCTCGACGGAATCGATTCGCTGCTTTCGATCGTCCAGATGCCGGCAGGTATCCCCGTCCACACATTTGCCATCGGTCGGGCTGGTGCGATTAACGCCGCCCTCGGCGCCGCCGCGGTACTCGCCTTGTCCGATGCCAAGCTGGCTAAGAAGCTCGATGCCTATCGCGCTGAGCAGACCAAGGCCGTGCTCGATAATCCGATCCCCGGTCGTAAGGGCAAGAAGCGCTAAGCCATGGAGCGACCCCTGCAGCCTGGCGGCACCATCGGCATCCTCGGCGGGGGCCAGCTCGGCCGCATGTCGGCCATCGCCGCGCGCCGTCTCGGGTATAAGGTGCGCACGTTCGACCCCTCCGCGGGCGCCTGTGCCGCGGGTATCGCCGACGAGCATATCACTGCCGAGTGGAGCGACACCGCGGCGCTGACGCGTTTCGCGCAGGGTTGCGGTCGCATCACCCTCGAGTTCGAGAACATCCCACCTGCGACCGTCGAGTTCGTCGCGAAATCCGTCCCGTGCCATCCGTCCGCTAAAGTCTTGGCGACCTGCCAGAATCGTCGCCGCGAGAAGGAGTTCCTCCGCGCCTCCGGCATCCCTTGCGCGCACTTCGCCGTCGTGTCCTCGCTCGCCGAGCTGCAGTCCGCCGTGAACACCGTCGGCTTCCCGTGCGTGTTGAAGACGGCGGATTTCGGCTATGATGGCAAAGGTCAGGTCAAGCTACCGACCGCCGAAGCGGATCTCGCCGCCGCGTGGGACAAGATTGGAGGCGCGGTCGGCGTCCTCGAGGCCTGGGTGCCGTTCCAGATGGAGATCTCGGTGCTTGTCGCCCGCACCGTCGACGGTCGCACCGCGGTCTACGATCCGGCCGAGAACATCCACCGGAATCACATCCTGCATCTTTCGATCTCGCCGGCCCGTATCTCCGAAGCGACGGCCGCCGAAGCCCGCGCTTTGGCCCTCAGCATCGCCGACAAGATCCAGCTCGTCGGCCTCCTCGCCGTCGAGATGTTCGTGAAAGACGGCCGCATTGTCGTCAACGAGCTCGCCCCGCGTCCGCACAACAGCGGCCACCAGACCTTTGACGCCAACGAGACGAGTCAGTTCGAACAGCACATCCGCGCCGTGTGCGGCCTGCCGCTTGGCGGAACGAAGCCGCTGGCTCCTTCCGCGATGGTGAATCTCCTTGGCGACGTCTGGCGCAATGGCCAGGAGCCCGACTGGACCAAGGTCCTCGCGGACCCGTCCGCCAAGCTGCACCTCTACGATAAGGGTAAAGCTGCGCCGGGCCGCAAGATGGGCCACATCACCGTCACCGCGCCGACGCTCGAAGAAGCCATCCGCCGCGCCGAAGCGCTGCACGCCGCGCTCTGATCAGTCGAGCAGTTCGGGCTTACGACTGAACAGCTCAATCGGAATCTGACCGAGGCTGAGGAAGAGCAAGACCGCCTGGAAGACCGGGATCTTCGCCTTTAAGCCGGCGTTCTGCGCGATGTAGTTCTTGGCCATCACTTCGCAGATCATCGCCATCGCGAAGACGACAGAGGCGACGCAGAGCAAGCTGAAGAGCCAACGCCACACCTTTGGGCTCTCGATGCGGCGCCAGGGGAGGAATAGCAGACCTGCGTAGGCGATGAAGTACCAGGACTCCACGCGGAGAGCGACGGGGAAGGTGACGATAGCGGGATCCCAGCGGGGCGGGATATGGAGTGGGCCGAGGCTGACTCCGCCGATGAGACCATTGACTCCGAGTCCGACGCACAGGAGGCCGAACAGGATCACGATAATGCGGCCGTAGCGGATGCGTTGGGCGGTGACGTCGTTCATGAGGCGAGTGAAGGCGGAAGGGCAGCCGAAGCAACTGCTCAGAGCGGGCGAAAGAGGGCGACGTCGCTCCATTCGCCCATGATACGTCCGTCCGACTTCATGCCTTCGCCCCAAGCTTCGCGGCATTTGGCTTCGAAGTGGGCGCGGACTGAATCCTGTTCCTTGGCGAGGATGCCACTGAGCGCGAGGACGCCGCCGGGGCTGACAGAGTCGATAAGGTTGTCGGCGTAGATGCAGAGCACGTCGCTGATGATATTCGCGAGCACGACGTCCGCGCGGCCGGTCAGGCGGAAGCCTTCTTCCAGACCAGCGTGGTGGAAGGCGACGGCCTCATCGGCGATGCCGTTCTCTTCGCGGTTGGCGATACTGACGCGTACGGACTCAGGATCGCGGTCGAAACCGGCGATGCGTCCGCAACCGAGCTTGGCGGCAGAAAGGGCGAGGATGCCGGAGCCACAGCCCGCGTCGGTGACGGAGACCTTGGCGGCAGCGTGCGTCTCTAGGAAATCCATCATCCGGATAGCGCAGAGCCGGGTTGTCGGGTGGTCGCCGGTGCCGAAGGCCAGTCCAGCGTCGAACCAGATTACCGCGGCGTCGGCGGGAACGGCGTGCTTGCCGCGCATCCAGGCGGGGACCCAGTGGAGGCGACCATGATCCCAAGGCTTGAGGTGCTCCTTATAGGCTTCCTTCCAGTCCTTGTCGGCCATGACGGTTTCTTCATAGGCCTCGGGGAGTTTCTTAAAGGCTTTGCGCAGGCCAGCCCAAGCTTCGTCGGCCTCGGCCTTCGTGTCGAAGTAACCCATCACGAAGTGAGGTTTCCCGGGGCCTTCATGGAAGAGCATCCACGACGAGCGGGTGAGTTCACAGAAATGGTCCTCTAACGGTTGGACCATGTCTTCGTGGATGGGGGACTTCAGTTCAATCATCAGGAAAGGGTCTCGCTCAGGCGGGCGATGACGGCGGGGAGTAGGGCGTGCTCGGCGGCGTGGATCTTATGAGCGAATGACTCGAGCGTGTCGGCGGCCTCGCGGGGTACGCGGGTCTGGCCGAGGTGGGCGCCGCCGTCGATCTCGGCGTTGACCCAGTGGACGGTACAGCCCGCTTCCGGGACACCGGCGTTCCATGCTTGGCCGATGCCATCGAGGCCCGGGAACGCGGGGAGGAGGCTTGGGTGGAGGTTGATGATGCGGCCCGCAAAAGCATCGAGGAGGGGGGCCTTGATCACGCGCATGAAGCCAGCGAGGACGATGAGGTCTACTTTCGCGGCCTTGAGGTCGTCCGCCCAGGCCTGCTCACGTTCAGGGGAGAACTTCGTCTTGAAGGGACCGGTATCGAGGAAACGGGCCGGCACGCCGTACTTCGGGCCCAGTTCAAGCATCTTGCAGGTCGGGACGTCGCACCAGATGCCGACTATCTTGGCTTGGCCGAGGCGGCCTTCGGCTTGGGCGCGGAGGACGGCGTCGGCATTGGAGCCGCGACCGGAACCAAGGAGGGCGACGCGCATGACGGGAAGGTGTCGTCGCCGCCCCTCGCCTGCAAACGGATTTTCGATTTCAGACTTTGAACCCTTCAGGAAACCGCCGATGCTGGGCGTCACTGCACCCCATGGACCGCCGCGAGTTTCTTAACCTCACCGCCCTAGGTTCGCTGGGTGCCGTTGCTCTCTCTGGCTGTGCGGGCGGCGGTGGTGGCAGTGGCTACGCCGGCCCCTTGCCCGTCGCGCAGGCTCCGGTCGCGCCACTCACCGGCAAGGTCATGCTCGGCATCGATGTGCTCGCGGCGGAAGGCTTCGCCCGCCTTAAGGGCCTACGCTGCGGCCTGGTGACGCACCGTGCCGGCGTCAACGGTCTCGGCCAGCGCACCGCCGACGTGCTGGCCCGCGCCCCGGGCGTGAAGCTCGTCAAGCTTTTCGGTCCGGAGCACGGTATCGACGGCGTGGCGAAAGCCGACGTCTCCGTCGGGCATGCGAAGGATGCGCGCACGGGCCTGCCCGTCTATTCGCTCTACGGCGCGACACGTCGCCCGACGCCGGAGATGCTCTCCGGGCTCGACGTGATCGTGATCGATTTCCAAGACATCGGCGTCCGCTCTTATACCTATGTCAGTTGCATGCGTTACGTCATCGAAGCGTGCTTCTCGCTTCCTCGCCCCGTGCGCGTGGTCGTCCTTGACCGACCGAACCCGCTCGGCGGCGACAAGGTCGATGGCCCGTTCCTCGATCGCAAGTGGCGTAGTTACGTGGGTGCGTACGAGACCCCTTATGTTCACGGCCTCACCATCGGTGAAATCGCCCGCTGGGCCGTGGCCACGCCTGGAGTCCTCGAGCTCGATGAAGCGACGCGCCGCCGTGGCACGCTCGACGTGGTCACGCTGCGCGGTTGGCGCCGCTCGATGACCTGGAATCTCACCGGCCTGAACTGGACGCCGACCTCCCCGATGATCAACAACGCGAAGGCCGCCCTCGGCTATGCGATGAGCGGCCTCGGCTGCATGGATTCCGGCTTCAGCCATAGTTCGCCCGCTGACCAGAACTTCCGTTTCCTCACTTACCCACGCCGCAAGGCCGCCGACCTTATGGCCGCCTTCGGCAACGCCGTACCTGGGCTTACGCTGCAACCGCAGCAACAGGGGGATGGCACGCAGGGCGTCTACCTCGCCGTCGGCGACTGGGCGAAGTTGCGCCCCACCGCGATCTCGCTGTTCATGCTCCGCCAGGCGTGCGTCTGGGCGCCGAACCCGTTCGTCGGCCTAAGCACCGGCAAGCGTGAGCTCTTCATCAAGCACCTCGGCAGCGAAGCGTTCTTCGACGAACTGCGTAAGCAGGGAGCGCGGATCGACCTCGCCCGCTGGATGAAGCGCTGGGACGGCGACGCCGCGGCCTTCCGCGCGCGCACCGCACCGTTCCGCTTCTACGCTTGATCAGTAGGAGCGGCCTTCGCGCTTTTCCCAGTAGTTGATGTAGGCTTGGTTGAGCACGCCGAGACCTCCCGGGGTCGGGTAGTCGCCGGTGAAATACCAATCGCCGCGACTCTTTGGGCAAGCCTTGTGCAAGGACCCGATCTTCTGGAAGACCAGGACCAGCTCGCCCTTCCAGGAGCTCTTCGAAGGATAGACGAGTTCGGCCGCCTTGGCGGCGACCTCGATTTCCGTGAAGGCAGCGTAGATACGCTTCACGTGGTTCTGCATCTCCTTCGTCGGCTTCTTCGACTGCGCGACGCAATCCTCGTAGACTTCGCGGAGCAGGTCCGTCTTGCCGCGTTCTTTGCAGAGCGCGACGGTGGCTTGGAAGGCCAGGAACTTGCCCATTTCCGACATATCGATGCCGTAGCAGTCCGGGTAGCGGATCTGGGGGGCGGTCGAGGCGATGACGATGCGCTTCGGGTTCGGGCGGGCGAGGATGCGCAGGATGGACTGGCGGAGGGTCGTGCCACGGACGATCGAGTCGTCGACGCAGACGAGCGTGTCGCCGTCGCGGACGGTACCGTAGGAGATATCGTAGACGTGCGAAGCCATCTGCATGCGGTTCTTCTCTTGGGAGATAAACGTGCGCAGCTTGACGTCCTTGTGGGCGACCTTCTCGCCGCGAGGCCAGCCGCCGAGTACGAGTTTGTCGATGAGGGCTTCGTCGAGCTTACCGGCGCGTTGGGCGTCGATGAGTTTATCGCGGACCTGCGAGCGGCGGCGTTTTCGGAGCTCTTCCATCAGGCCGTACCAGGCGATTTCCGCCGTGTTCGGGATGTAGGAGAAGACTGCGTTATCGTGGTCGTCGCGGATCTGCGCGATGACATCGTCAGCGAGGGCGGCGCCGAGGGCTTTGCGTTCGGCGTAGATTTCCGGGTCGTTGCCGCGCGAGAAGTAGATGC
>CALEEU010000255.1 GCA_937875975.1 uncultured Opitutia bacterium
TCGACCTTCTCCTCTGGTTCCTCGGCGCGCCCAAACGCGTCTCCGCCACCGCCGGGCTAGTCGCGCATGGCGGCATCGAGGTCGAGGATATCGCCACCGGTTGGATCGAGTTCGCCAACGGGTGTCGTGCGACGCTCGCCAGTTCCACCGCCTGTTGGTCCGCGACGGGCTTCCCCGCCGAGATCCGCATCCACGGCACGACGGGCGCCGCCGTACTTCGCGACGACAAGCTCACCGCCTTCGAATTCGAAAAGCCCCTGCACTCCGATGCCGCGGTCATTGCTCCTGCCACCGAAGGCGGCGGTGCCGGCGCCAATGATCCGAAGGCAATCGGCCATGCCTGGCATCGCTCTAATCTCGAAGAAGCCATCGCCGCCATCCGCGCCGGCAAGCAACCCGCTGTCAACGGCGCCGAAGGTCGGAAAGCCGTGGAACTGATCCTCGCGCTGTATCAGTCGGCGCAGGCGGGCGGGATGCCGGTGGATCTACCCTTAGCCCGAGATCCTGACTTGCGTGCGTTGGGTAAGAAAAGTTGACCAGTTGAACGGTTGGCCAGTTGGCCAGAGAGGGGAAGGCACCTAGGGACTAAGGAGTGGGCAGAGTGAAGCTAAAGTCCTCAGCGTTGTTTTCGTGAGAACCTGAGAGTTCGCCAGATAATCGGGGAATGGAAAAACCACAGGCTACCAACACCGAGCCTTTCACCTTCCGAGACCTGATGGCCTGGAAGCAGTCGCGGGCTCTCGCTTCTGATATCTACCGGATGGCTGCTACGCCGAATCTGCGAAGCCATTATGCCTATTGCGACCAACTCGGACGAGCTGCTTTATCCGTTCCCTCGAATATTGCCGAAGGCAACGACCGCGGGACCAACAAGGAGTCGCTGAGGTTCCTGCTTATCGCCAGGGGCTCCTTAAGTGAGCTGGAGACTCAGCTTTGGATAGGTCATGATCTCGGCTGGATCGAGACGGCGGAGTATCAACGGCTATCGGAAAGGAGAGCTGAAGTAGCGAGGTTGCTCGGTGGCCTCATCCGCATGCGACAACAGCGCCTAAGGTCATCCGAATCCTAACCTGCCCACTGCTCCCCTCTGGCCAACTGATCAACGAATCAACTAACGGTGCATCTCTCTGGCCCACTGGCCAACTGGTCAACCGATCAACTAGTCTTTCATCTCTCCTCGAAACTCCTCCACCGCTCCGCCGTGGGCGGCGTCGATTCCGCTCCGCGCGAAGACGCGGAAAAAAGTCATCACGACGATCCTCATATCGAGCCAGAAGGTGCGGTGGTCGACATACCAGACATCGAGGGTGAATTTCTCCTCCCAGGTGAGCGTGTTGCGGCCGTTGATCTGGGCCCAGCCGGTGACGCCGGGTTTGACCTCCATGCGTCGGGCTTGGAAGGCGTCATAGCGCGCGACATAACGCATGAGGAGAGGCCGCGGGCCGACGACGCTCATGTCGCCGATGAGGACGTTCCACATCTCGGGGAATTCGTCCAACGAGGTGGCGCGCAGGAAGCGCCCGAAGGCAGTCAGGCGCTGGTCGTCCGGCAGGAGTTCGCCGTCCGGCCCGCGGGCATCGTTCATGGTGCGGAACTTGACCATGCGGAAGGGCTTCGCCCGCAGGCCGGGACGCTCCTGGATGAAGAGCACGGGCGAGCCGAGCTTGAGGCGCACGAGGAGGGCGACGACGAGCAGGAGCGGGCTGAAGCAGACCAGCCAGCCCAGCGAGAAGCCG
>CALEEU010000256.1 GCA_937875975.1 uncultured Opitutia bacterium
ACATTCGATAGTAGTCCTTCTCGCCGATCGGGTCGAACTTGTGGTCGTGGCAGCGGGCGCATTCCATCGTCAGGCCCAGCAGAGCCGTGCTCGTCGTGCGGACGCGGTCGGCGACGTATTCCACGCGGTATTCTTCGTCGATGATGCCGCCTTCGCTGTTGATGACGTGGTTGCGATTGAAGGCCGTGGCCAAGCGCTGGTCGGGCGTTGGGTTCGGTAAGAGGTCTCCGGCGAGCTGCTCGGTGACGAAGCGATCGAAGGGGAGGTTGGCGTTGAAGGACTCGATGACGTAATCGCGCCAGCGCCACATAGAGCGCGAGGAGTCGTTATTGAAGCCATGGGTGTCGGCGTAGCGGGCCACGTCGAGCCAGTCTTGGGCGAGGCGTTCGCCGAAGCGGGTCGAGGCCAGTAGACGGTCGGCGGCAGCGGCATAGGCGGCTTCGCCGCGCTTGGCTGAGTCGGCTTCAAAGGCCGCAATCTCGGTAGGCGTGGGCGGTAGGCCAGTCAGGTCGAAGGCGGCGCGGCGAAGCCAGGTCGCCGGCTTGGCTTCGGCGGAAGGCTTGAGTTTCTCGGTCTCGAGTTTCGCCAGGACATAACGGTCAAAAGGCTGACGAGCCCAAGAGGCGTCGCTGAGTTTGGGTGCAGGGGCTTTCTCGGGAGGGACGAACGACCAATGCTTCTCGTAGGGTGCACCTTGGGCGATCCAGCGGCGGATGAGTTCGATCTGTGCTGTCGTGACCTTGCGATTGGATTCCGGCGGCGGCATTTGCTCGTCGGCGTCATGCGACAGCATCCGCTTCAGCATCTCGCTCTTTTCTGGATGTCCCGGCACGATCGCGAAGACCCCATCGTTATCTTTAATCGCTTCACTGCGCTGGTCTAGTCGCAGGTCCGCCTCGCGGTGCTTGGGGTCCTGGCCGTGACAGAAGAAGCAGTTCTCCGAGAGGATCGGACGGATATCGCGATTGAAGCGGAGGTCTTCGGCGGAAAGACCGCATGCCATGACGAGAAGGACAAGGACAGCACGTGGTGCTGTCCCACCCTCGATACACTTGCCGCCCGAACCCATGGTGATCACGCGAGGATCTCTTTGATCACGTGGCCATGCACATCCGTGAGGCGATAGTCGCGGCCCTGGAAGCGATAGGTGAGGCGTTCGTGGTCGAAGCCGAGGAGATGCATGATGGTGGCCTGCAGGTCGTGGACGTGAACCTTGTCCTTCACGCCGGCGAAGCCCATCTCGTCGGTCTCGCCGAACTGGAAGCCGCCTTTGACGCCGCCGCCGGCCATCATGATGGTAAAGCAGTCGGGGTAGTGGTCGCGACCAAGGACTTCGCTCTTGGCCGTACGGCCTTCGCGGAAAGGGGTGCGGCCGAATTCGCCACCCCAGACGATGAGGGTGTCCTCGAGCAAGCCGCGTTCCTTAAGGTCGTTGATGAGCGCGGCGACGGGCTTGTCGGTCGCGGCCATCTTGGCGGTAAGGCCGTCGCGGATGTCTTCCTTCGGGCCGGTGCCGTGGAAGTCCCAACCCCAGTCGAAGAGGTGCACGAAGCGCACACCTTTCTCGACGAGGCGGCGAGCGAGGAGGCAGTTGTTGGCGAAGCTGGATTCGCCGGGCTTGGCGCCGTAGGCTTCGAGCGTCGCGGGCTTCTCCTTCGAGATGTCCATCACCTCGGGCACGCTCGTCTGCATGCGGAAGGCGAGTTCGTATTGGGCGATCCGCGTGACGGTCTCAGCGTGGCCAAGTTCGTCCTGCTGGCGCTGGTTGAGATCCTTGAGCGCATCGAGCGTGGCGCGACGGAGATCGCGGGTCATGCCGGGAGGGTCGTTCGCGAAGAGCACGGGGTCTCCCTTGCTGCGGCACTGCACGCCTTGGAAGACCGACGGGATGAAGCCGGAGCCCCAGCAGCCTTGGCCGCCACTGGGTTGGACACCGTTGGAGATCATGGTGACGAAGCCAGGCAGGTCCTGGTTCTCGGTGCCGAGGCCATAGGTGGCCCAAGAACCCAATGACGGACGGCCTTGGCGGTTATGGCCGGTGAAGAGCAGGAGTTCAGCAGGGGCGTGATTGAATTGATCCGTGTGCATCGCCTTCACGAGCGTGACTTCATCGGCGATCTTCTGGAAGTTCGGGACGGCGTCGCTCATCCAGAGTCCGCCTTGGCCGTACTGTTTAAACGTACGCGGGCTGCCCATGAGCTTCGGCACGCCGGTGGTGAACGCGAAGGTGCGGCCCTTGAGGAAGGAGTCCGGGCAATCCTGAGTGCTCCGTTTCACGAGCTCCGGCTTGTAGTCGAAGA
>CALEEU010000257.1 GCA_937875975.1 uncultured Opitutia bacterium
GGAAGCCGGGGTGACGGTGACGCGCACGTAGCCGGCGCTGGGGAGTTTCTTGCCGGAGGCGTAACGCTCTTCGTTATATGCGACGTAGCCGTGGTCGGACGGCATGGGGAGTTCCTGGTAGATGACGCCGTCCTTCTCCTGCTGGCAGTAGAGATGGTCGTGGCCCTGGAAGAAGACGCTGACCTTATGCTTCACCATCAGCTGGTGGATCGGGAGCTCCCAGCCCGGGCGCTTCTCCTTGAAGGTGCCTTCGCCCTTCTTGCCTTGGCCGCCCCATTCGTAGAGATCGGCCTCGTCGACGCCGCCGCGGCCGGAGCCGAGGACGTGGTGGGCGAAGACGAACTTGTGCTTCGCCTTGCTGGCCTCGAGGGTCTTCTTGAGCCAATGGTACTGGGCGTCGCCGATCGTGATGCCCCACCAGTCGCGGTTCTTCTTATCGGCGCCCTTCTCTTCCTTGCCGCCCTTGCCGCCGAAGCCGCTGTCGACGAGCGACGGCGAGTGCCAGTAGTTGTCGAGCAAGATAAAGAGCGCGTCGCCCCAGGTCCAGGCACAGTAACTCTTCAGGGCGCCGATCTCCTTGAACGGCTCGGCGTGGCCGGAGTAGATACCCTCGTTGCCCGGGATCGGGTAGAGCGAGTTGCGGGCCTTCTGGACGCCGACCGCGACGTCGTGACGTTCGTCCTTCTGCGAGAAGTTGAAGAGTGACCCCTGCTCGTGGTTGCCGTTCATCAGGAAGACCTGGCCGACGGAGCCCACGAGACCGAGGAACGGCCGCTGGAGAAGGTAGGGAAACTGGCAGTTGGCGTCATTGATTGTGCGGATGCGCTCGATTGAGAAGTCGTCGCCGATGCAGATATGGAAGTCCGGCTTGTCGGCCGCGGCGGTGGCGAGCGTGCGGGCGTAGAGGTCCGGGTGGCTGGCCTGCGGACGCTCCGGATGAGAGTCGCCCTGGAGCGTGAAGACGAAGGACGAGCCCGGGGCCTTCTGCGTGGCGAAGCGGGCTTCGGCGCGCTGCGTGTAGTTGCCCGCGCCGGGCTTACGGTAATTCAAGCGGTAGAAGTATTCCGTGTTCGGCGTGAGGCCGTCGATGACGACTTCGGTCGCCTTGCCGGCGGGCAGCTGGGTCACCGCCGTCTTGCGGGCGTACTTACCCTTCGCCGTGCCGATCTCGAGGAATGCTTCGAGGGCGGAAGCCGGCACGAGGCTGGCCGTGATGGCCTTGTCGGTCGCGCGACCGAAGATCAGGGAGACCTTGGAGAATTCCGCGAGGGATTCCGGGAGGACGTATTCGCCTTGGAAAGTCGGGCCACGGGCCTTCGAGCTATCATCGCCACCACCCTTGCCGCCTTTGCCACCGCCCTTCCCTTTCTTCTCCTGCGCGGAGACGGACGGCAGGAGCGTCCAGCCGAACGTCGCGGCCATCAGGCCGATGAATTGGCGGCGCACCACCTGGCCGAGGGCCGGCTGGTAGAACGGGTTGGGTTTTCCGGACGAGGGGTCTTCGGCGCTCATGGGGTGAAGTTATGAAAGTGGAACGCCGAGGAGGAGGAGAAGTTGAGGAAGGTGGGTGGGTTTATTTTTGGGAATGCGCGGGGCTTAATGGAGGGTTAAGGTTGCGCGGCGCAAGGCGCCGCGCAGGGATCTGCTGGCATGGGGAACTGCTGCGAAGCAAGGTAGGGCCGACCATCCTTGGTCGGCCGCGGCCAAGCAAGGATGCTTGGCCCTACCCGAGGCACATGAGGACAGCACGTGGTGCT
>CALEEU010000258.1 GCA_937875975.1 uncultured Opitutia bacterium
TTCACCGGACGCAGGCCTTTGGAGGGCGTGGGATCGGCGAGGCAGGCGGCGGCGCAGCAAACGGCGAGCTTGAGGCGTTCCTGGATCTCAAGGCCTTCGTGGAGTCCGTAAAGCATGCCAGCGGCGAAGGCATCGCCTGCGCCGGTCGCACCCTTGCTGTAACCGGCAGGAATTTTGAGCGAAGCCTGCTTGAGGCGGAGGCCTTCGGCGGTCGCGCAGACGGCGCCGTGTTCGGTGTGGATGGTGACGGTCTTCTTCACGCCGAGGGAGAGTAGCTGTTCAGCGGAGCGGAGGAGCCAGCCGGCATTCTTGGGGTCGATGATTTCTCCGAGGCTCAGGCCAGCTTCGATTTCGTTGATGACGAGGTGATCGGTGAGGGGCAGGGCGCTGAGCGCGATCTCGCGGAACTGGGGGTGCGAGGCGCTGCACATATCGACGGAGGTCTCGAGGCCGGCGGAGCGGGCGTTGAAGAGCAGCTTGGCCGCGATGGTCTGGCCGTTTTCGAAGGTATCCATGCGGTCGAGCAGCATGAGGTAGCCGAGGTGCAGGATGCGGGCGTTGGTCTTGCTGAAGGAGCAGTGCTTGAGGTCGAAGTGCGCGTTGGCGCCGCGGCAATGGAAGAACGTGCGGCGCCCGGTGGACTGCACGGTCATCGCGTCGGTGTAGGAGGTCGGGTGGTCCTTGCTGAGGTGCAGCATGCCCACGTCGATCCGGTGGTTCTGGCAGTCGCGCTTGATCCACTGGCCGTTGGTGTCGTCGCCGACGAGCCCGCAGGCGGAGAGGGGGAACTCGACCTTCATCGCCGCGAGGTCCTTGAGGACATTATAAGGGCCGCCGCCGTTGGAGCGCGATTCGCTCAGGATGCTCGCGAGCATGTCCTGGACAGGGTAGCCATCGATGACCTTGACGTAATCGACGATGAAATTGCCGGCGGCAAGAATGCCTTGGCGAGGAGTTTTGGGCATGAGAATTTAGAGCGAGACGACCGTGCCTTGGGCCTGCGACTGCAGGGCGGCGGCGAAGATCTCGTGGGTGGCGACGGCTTCGTCGGGCGTGGCGCAACCGAAGCGGCCGTTGAGCAGGCCGGCGCGTTCCATGAGGTAGGCGGCCCACATCTGCTGGATGACGTCGGCGAAGCCGGGTTCGAAGATGCCGCCGGTGACGGTCTTGAAGGGTGTGCTGAAACCGAGGTCGGTGCGCTTCCAGAACTGTTCCTTGCCGCGCTCGAAGAGCCAGAGGGCCTTGGTGTCCGAAGTGCTGTAGCGGACGCCGCCGTCGGTGCCGAGGATCTCGATATACCAGGTGTTGGTGGCGCCGGGCATGAGACGCTTCATTTCGAGACGCATGGGGACTTCGTGCTCACCGACCTTGATCCAGGTGTTGAGGAGCGCGTTGTCCCAGGTGTCGCAATTCGTCACGCCGCCCTTGCCGTCGGGGCGCTGAGGGTAACCCTTCTGGAGCTGGGCGAAGACGCGGGAAGGCTTCCATCCGAGGCGGAGAGGGATGTGGCAGGCATGCATGCCGAGGTCATTGAGAGCGCCGCCTTCACCACACATGGAGTTGAGGCGCTTCCAGTTCGCGGCCTTGGTCGGGTCGAGGTCGCTGCTGTGGTGGAAACCCGAGACGACTTCGAGGATGCGTCCGATCGAGCCGGACTTCGCGAGCTCGAAGGCGCGCTGCGCGCCGGGGAAGAAGGGCATCTCAGAACTGCAGCGCACGAAGCGACCGCTAGCCTTGGCGGCGGCGTGGATGCGGCGGGCGGAGGCGAGGTCGATGCCGAAGGGCTTTTCGGCGAAGAGGTCCTTACCGGCGGCGAGGACGTCGCAATACAGCTGCTCATGCAGGTTGTGCGGGACGGCCACGTAGACCACGTCGACGTCCGGGTTGGCGAGCAGCGCCTTATAGTCGGTGGTCTTCTGCGTGCAGGAAGGGATGCAATCGAACCACGAGAGCGTGGCGGGATTGAGGTCGGCCACGGCCGTGAGGACCGGGCGGACGGAGACGTCGGTGAGTGCGCACCAGCGGGCGAACGCGCTGGCCATTTCGCGACCCATGAGGCCGCCGCCGATGATGCCGATGTTTACGGGAGACATGAGAAGAGGGGTAGGGGTGGGGGTAGGGGTAGTAAAGATGACAGAGGGCAGATGACGGATGGCAGAAGGAGTGAGTTTTTCTGTGATCGATTCAGTCCTCTATGCAGTCATCGACTCAGTCATCTTTTCTGCGCGATAGGCTCGGGCCAGCAGGGTCACGGGTTGGACGAGAGAGATAGGTGAGCCGGCTTGGCGGAGGCCACGGGCGATCTGAAGGTGGCACCCGGGGTTGGCGGTGGCGAGGACCGATGCGCCGGTGCCGATGACGTGCCCGATCTTCCGGACGAGGAGCTGTTCGGACTGCTCGGGCTGGGTGATATTGTAGATGCCAGCGCTACCGCAGCACCAGTTGGCCTCGGGGAGCTCGACGAGCTTGAGCCCGGGGATGAGTTTGAGGATGTCGCGAGGTTGCTTGGTGACCTTCTGCCCGTGGGTCAGGTGACAGGAGTCGTGGTAGGTGACGGTGAGTTCGCCCAGGCCTGTGCGCGGGGCGCGGCAACCGTGCTCCATCATCCATTCGTGGATGTCGCGGAGTTTTGAGTCCCAGAGTTTCGCCAGCGGCGCGTAGACGCCGTCATCGGCGAGCAAGGCGCTGTAATGGCGGAGATGATTCCCGCAGCCGCCGGAGTTGGTGATGATGGCGTCGAACTGCGACGGCGGGAATAGGTCGATCATCCGCTTCGCCAAAGTCTTGGCCGCGTTGGCTTCGCCGTTGTGTGCGTGGAGCGAGCCGCAGCAGGGCTGGACGGGCGGCGTATGGACCTCGCAGCCGTTGGCCAGGAGGACATCGGCCGTGTCGCGATTGATGTCGGCGAAGACGAGATCTTGGACGCAGCCCGTGAGCAGGGCGACGCGATGCGTCTTCTTGGCAGGAGACTCGATGGGGCGGATGAGCTGCGGCGAGAACTTCGTCGCGACCGTCGGACACTGGGGCTCGAGGCGACGAAGGTCTTTCGGTAGAAGCTTGGTCAGACCGATCTTGCGGAAGGCGGTCTGGAGTCCGAGCCGCTGGTAAAGCCAGAGGAGTCGTCCGACGAAGCGGAGCAAGCGCGGGCGCATGAACAGGCCGCGGATCGTGACCGTACGCCAGAAGCGGCTGGTAAAAGTCTGGTTGAGGCCGGCGGACTGGACTTCGGCGCGGGCGGTCTCGAGGAGGTTGGAGTAATCCACGCCGGCCGGGCAGGCGGTCTGGCACGCCAGGCAGCCGAGGCAGTAACTCATCTCGTCGGCGAAGGCCGGCGACAGCTTCAGTTCACCGTCGGCGACAGCGCGCATGAGCGAGATGCGCCCGCGAGGGCTGTGACGCTCCTTATTGGTGGCGACGTAGGTCGGGCAGGCCGGGAGGCACATCCCGCAATGCATGCACTGCTGGAGGATCGAATAATCGAGGAGCTTGAGCGAAGGCTTCATCCCTCAGTCGAAGATCTTGCCGGGGTTGAGCAGGTTCTGCGGATCCCAGGCACGCTTGATCTCGCGCATGAGGTCGTGGCTGTTCTCGCCGACCTGACGTCGCAGCCA
>CALEEU010000259.1 GCA_937875975.1 uncultured Opitutia bacterium
AGCAGGGCCGAGGGCAAGGAGAAATGGGGGGGCGCGGGGCGCCAGGGGCAGGGGTAGGGGTTGGGGTTGGGGTAGAAATGTCACAAAATAGGCTTAAAGACTGCATTATTCAGTAATCTAGACCAGGTCCCTGCCCTAGCCCTAGCCCTTCTTAGGCCCTTTTGACAGCGATCAGGAACTCTTTGTTACCATCCCGGCCTTCGATCGGAGAGGGAATCACGCCGAGGACCTGGGCGCCGGGAAGCGACTGAATGGAGGCGGTGAGGCCATCGACCACGCGGGCATGGATGACCGGGTCCTTGATGATCCCCTGCGCCTTGTCGGCCTCGGCCCGCGTCGCCTCGAACTGCGGCTTGATGAGCGCGATCAAATGCCCGCCCTTCCCTGTCCGCTCCCAGGCGGCCGGCAGAACCAACCTCAAAGAGATGAACGAGAGGTCCATGACCACGATGCCGTAGGTCTGGTGCGGCAGCTCGACGGTATTGATCTCGCGCGCGTTGAACTTCTCGAGGTTCTTGATGCGCGGGTCGGTGCGCAGTTTGGAATGGAGCTGGGCCGTGCCGACATCGACACATGTCATACTGACGACGCCGCGCTGGAGTAGACAGTCCGTGAAACCACCAGTCGACGCGCCGACGTCGAGACCGTGGAGGCCTTCGACGGAAATCTTGAAATGATCGAGCGCCCCTTCGAGCTTCTCGCCGCCGCGCGAGACGAAGCGCGGAGGCTGGTCGACGGTGAGCAAGGCGTCTTCCGGAAAGGACTGCGAAGGCTTGTTGACGACCGCGTCCGGGCCGGAGCGGACCTTGCCGGCGAGGATGAGGGCTTGGGCGACCGAGCGGGACGGGGCGAGCGAAAGCTTCAGCAGCAATTCGTCCGCACGCATCCTGCCGGGCTTAGCGGCCATCGGTCAGTCGAGGAAACCCGTGAGGGGCGAGGTCGGTTCGGCCTTATCGGAACCGATACCCAGGCCGGCCTCGCGGGCGGCGCGACCGGCTTCGACCGCGAGGCGGAAGGCGCGGGCCATCGCGATAGGATCGCCCGAGGATGCGATCGCGGTGTTCACCAAGACGGCATCCGCGCCCATCTCGAGGGCTTCGGCGGCGTGCGAAGGCGCGCCCAGCCCGGCGTCGACGATGACCGGCACGCGGGCCTGTTCGATGATGATGCGCAGGAAGTCGCGGGAGAGTAGTCCGCGATTGGAGCCAATCGGCGCGCCCAGCGGCATGACCGCGGCGGCGCCGACTTCTTCGAGGCGCTTCGCGAGGACCGGGTCGGCGTGAATATAGGGCAGGACCGTGAAACCCTTCTTCACCAGTTCTCGGCAGGCCTCGAGGGTCTCGATCGGATCGGGCATCAGGTACTTCGGGTCCGGGTGGATCTCGAGCTTCAGCCAGGACGTACCGAGGGCTTCGCGGGCGAGTTCGGCGGCGAAGATCGCCTCCTTGGCCGTACGCACGCCGGACGTGTTCGGCAGGATGAGATGCTTCTTCGGATCCAGCGCGGACAGGATACCGTCATCTTGGACGCCGAAGCGCACGCGCTTGATCGCCATCGTGACCACCTCGGCACCACAGGCGTCGAGCACGGCCCGGAGCTGCGCGGCGGAAGCGTACTTGCCCGTGCCCGTGAAGAGGCGCGAGGCGAAGGTACGGTCGGCGATACGGAGCGAGGACATCGTTGCTTGCACAATCCGAACGGAGGCGGGCTTGTCCAGCCCTCGCATCTGAAACCTAGGCGGACACCGCTTCGACCAACGATTTCGCGGCCGAAACAGGGTCGGTCGCCAAGGCGATGGCGCCGCTGACGGCGATGCCATGGGCGCCGAGGGAACGAAGAGCCGGCCAGTCGGCGGCCGTCACGCCACCGATGGCGTAGCATCGCAACGGCGCGGCGGCGGCGACGAGGGCCGCGAGAGATTCGGCGGTATGGATCGGCGCGAGCTTCTGTTTGCTGGCCGTGTGGCGGAAAGGGCCGACGCCGGCGTAGTCGACGCGCGTGCCGACGAGACGGGCGACGTGCGCGGGTTCGTTGAGCGTCACGCCCACGATGGCGAACTCGCCGAGCAGGGCGCGGGCCGCGGCGGGCGAGGCGTCGTCGCCACCGAGGTGGACGCCGTCGGCTTCGGCGCGAAGCGCGACCTGCGGCGAATCATTGACGATGAAGGTCGCGCCGTAGTCGCGGCAGAGTTCGGCGATGGCAGCGGCTTCGGCGATCCAGACGTCTTCGGAGAGATGCTTCGCGCGGAGCTGGATCCAGCGCACGCCGCCTTCGAGGGCCGCGAGAGCCTGCGCCCGATGCGTGAGCGGCGAGGCGTCGAGCGTCAGGAACTGCAGGCGCGGGAACACGGCCTAGTACTTGCGCTTCAGCTTACGGGCTTCCTTGCCGTACCAAGCGCGCTCGAGGGCGAGGAAAGCGTGGACGGGGTCGGGCTGCTTCCAGACCGAACCGATGAAGGCGATGCCGTCGAAGCCCATCGCGCGGACCTGCGCGGCGTTCTTCGGGGTGATGCCGCCGAGCGCGTGCACGGGGGCGCCGCCTTCGGCCTTCCAGCGCTGGAGGATGACCTCGTATTCGCGGAGCGTGCGGCGAGGACGATGATCCTTCTTCGAGACGGACTCGAAGATCGGCGTCAGGAAGACGTAGCCGCAGGCCTTATCGGTCGAGCGGAGCTCCTCGTAGTCATGGCACTTGGCGCTGACCGGAGCATGCTTGGGCCAGCGTCGCGGGATACGTTCGCCGGGGTGCATCTGGAAACCGCCGAGTTTGTTCGCTTCGACCAGCTCCGGCTCTTCGCCGAGGACGATGCGGGGCCAGAAGGTCTCGGGAATCGCGCGCAGGAACTGTTCGTAGTGACGGCGTTCCCAATCCTTGCGGACCTGGACGTGGAGGCGGCCAAGGCCGGCATCGAAGAGGCGGCGGACCTGCTTGGTATCCCAGCTGCCGTCGTTGGGCGTGAAGAGCACGAGATTCTCCGGGGCCGGGGCTTCCGGCTCGCTGACGAAGAGTCCTTTGATGAATTTGAACATGAGAGGGGGTTCAGCCGCCTTGGGCGGCGCGGATGACAAGGATCCGGGCGCCTGCGGCGAGGGTATGGGCGGACCAACGGGAACGAGGGACGACCTGTTCGTCGACCGCGGCGGCGACGGCCGGCTCTTGGGCGACGCCCAGCTCGGCGAGCAGGTCCGCCAGCGTCTGGGCGGCGGTCTCCTTGGGCTCATCATTGACGGTCACGCGCATGTGAAAAGCACCCTGCCCCGCGGGGGGCAGGGTGGCAAGCGGAGGTTTGGGGTTGCGAGGGCGGGCAGGCGGGCTTGGCTGAAACCCATGAAGACCCTACGCCTGTGCCTGCTCTCCGCCGTGGCCATCGTGGCCGCCCTGACCCTTTCCTCCTGCAATAACAAAGAACAAATGAAAGACTCCCCCGCTGCCGGCACCCCTCGTGCCATCATCCACACCAACTACGGCGACATGACCGTCGAGTTCTGGCCCGACGTCGCCCCGCGTACCGTGGAGAACTTCCTCAAGCTCTCCCGCGAGAAGTTCTACGATGGCTCCGCGTTCCACCGCGTGATCAAAGGCTTCATGATCCAGGGCGGCTGCCCGAACTCCAAGGTCGGCGCCCGCGGCGCCCCTGGCACCGGTGGCCCTGGCTACCAGATCAAGGCCGAGTTCAATAATCGACCCCACGTGAAGGGAGTCCTCTCCATGGCCCGTTCCGCCGACCCGGATAGCGCCGGCAGCCAGTTCTTCGTCTGCCATGGCGACGCCTCCTTCCTTAATAACAAATATACGGCCTTTGGAAAGCTCGTCTCCGGCGAGGAAGTCCTCAACAAAATCGCCAATATCCGCTGCGTCGGCATGGAGGGGTCCACCCCTACCGAACGTGTGGAAATCACTAGCGTCGAACTGGTTGAGGCCAAGTAATCGTTCCCTCTTTACAGTCCTTTCCCGCCGCCTAGCCTGACGTCTCCCCATGAAAACCCTCAGCACCCTAGCCCTCCTCACCGCCGCCACCGCCGCCCAGGCTTACACCCTGGACGTCAACGTCGGTCAGTCCCGCCACTCGAACGCCTACGACGACGTCAGCGTCATCGGACTCGGCGTCGGCTCCCAGCTCAACAATGAGTTCCACCTTGGACTGAACGTCAGCCGCAAGAGCATCTATGAAGCTCTTAACGTCGACGCCAAGGCCACCAGCGCCACCCTCGACCTGACCTACAGCCTGTCCCCCATGGGCGGCATCCGTCCGTTCGTCGGCGCCGGCGTCGGAGCTGTCCGCTTCAAGGGCGACAGCATCTTCACCAAGAACGCCTTGGCCACGAAGTTCTTCGTCGGCCTCGCCTTCCCGATCACCCAGAACGTCGAGTTCTCCGTGTCCGCCCAGAACTCCAAGTTCCACGGCGTCCAGGAGCTTGAGAACGGCCCGAAGGCTACCATCACGAGCTGGGACGGCATCGCCGCCCTTCGCTTCAACTTCTGATCGAAGTTAAAGCCCAGACAAAAGCCGCCCGATCGGGCGGCTTTTTTATTGGCCGGATGCCGGGCGGGCGCTCAAGGCGCCAGCAGGCCTTGGTCCTTCATCCACTCGCCCAGCAGATCGGTCCAGCGGCGGGCCGCGAGGCAACGGTCGGAGGCGCCCCAGCCATGGCCGCCCTTGGCCCACACATGGACCTCGGCGGAGCCACCCATCGACTTGAGCTCCTTGGCGAAGGCCATCGAGCCTTCGGCCGGATAAGGATCGTCGGCGCTGTGCGCAAAGAAGGCCGGCACGGGCTTCGTACCCTTGGGCGGAATCACGCCCTCCGGGCCGTCGCGTAAGGTGCTATCGGGCTTGTCCTTCACGAAGAGATAGGCCGGGTAGACCATCACCGCGAAATCCGGACGCGGGGCGCCGGCTTCGGCCGGCGAGTAGGCGACGCGGGCGGCGAGATTGCCGCCGGCCGAAAAACCAAGGATGCCGACCTTGGTCGGGTCCGCGTTCCACTCCTTGGCGCGCTCGCGGACGATCTGAATCGTGCGACGGGCGTCCATCACCGGGACGATCCAAGGCTTATCCTTATCCCGCCGCGGCACGCGATAACGGAGCACGACGGCCGCGCTGCCGAAGGCGTTCAGGCGACGGGCGACTTCCGCGCCTTCGTGCTCTTCGGCGAGGATGCCGTAGCCGCCGCCGGGGCAGACGATGACGATCGGGGCGCCGGGCTTTGAAGCGGGATAGACCACGAACTCGGGAATCATCACATCGGTGCGGTGGCCGCTCTTATTGATGATGCCTTTGGGGTCCTGACCGGGTCTGGCCTTCAAGCTTTCGGAGGGCGGAGCGCCATTCCAGACTGCCACCGGGGCAAGCGGTTCGGCGGCGAGCGCGACAAACAGGAGACAGGCGAGGAGCGTCGGTTTCATAGGATTGAATTATTCGTGGCGCAGGGCTTCGATGGGGTCGAGGCTGGCGGCGCGCAGCGCCGGGTAGACGCCCGCCACAAGGCCGATGACGACCGAGAAGGCGAGCCCTTGGGCCATGATCACCCAGTCGAGCGTGGCGACCGCCCCCGTGGGCAAGGCCTGCATCAGGATATAGTTCATGAGTGCCACGATACCCATCGAGACCGCGAGGCCGATGAGGCCGCCAACAACTGAGATCACCGCCGCCTCGGAGAGGAACTGCAGGAAGAGGTCGGAGCCGCGCGCCCCCACGGCCTTGCGGACGCCGATCTCACGGATGCGTTCGTTGATGGAGGCGAGCATCACGTTCATGATGCCGATACCGCCGACGAAGAGGGAGATGCCGGCCACGCCGCCGAGCGAAAGCTTGAAGGCCGCCTCCGTCTTCCGGAAATCCTCGAGGGTCTGTTCGTTGGTCGAAATCGCGAAATCGCGGAGACCCTTGTGGGCGGCTAGCATCGTGCGCTCGGTCTGCTCGACCGCGTCGCGCAGGCGATCGGCGTCGCCGATGCGCAAGCCGAGGCCGCTTAGCCGGTCGTTGCCGATGAACTTGGCCTGCGCCGTCGAGACGGGAATCAGCGCACCGCTATTGCGCCAGCGCCAAGAACCACCGGAGCTACGGGAATTGGCCGAGCGAATCTGCATGCCCGTACCCTCGATGTTATTGAGCACGCCGATGACCGTGAAGCGGCGGCCACGGATCTTGATCACCTTGCCGACCGGATCTTCGTTCGGGCCGAAGAGCTCGGGGACGACGGCGGAGCCCAGCACGATGACATCGTTCATGTTGAGCACATCCAGGTCGCTCACGAAACGTCCATAGCCTGGATCAACCCAACGCTTGGCGACGGGCAGGTAGTCGGCCGTCACGCCGGTGACATAGGTGTTCGTCTGGCGGCCCTCGATGATCAGGCGCTCGTAGCCGACGCGGGCCTCGGGCGAGATGTTATCGACCAGCGGAACGGTCTTACGGATGCGCTCGACGTCCCGCATGGTGATGCCTTCGGAAAGCTCAGCCAGATGCTCCTGTTCCTTGGGCAATTGCTCGCGCGAGACCGTGATCTTCTCGATGCCACCCATGGCGTCGACGAACTGCCGGAAGTTGCCGACCATCCCTTGGACGACGGTGACCATCGCGACGAGCGAGGCCACGCCGAGGATGATGCCCGACATCGAGAGGAGCGAACGGACCTTATTGGCCTGAAGTTCGCGGAGGCCATTGAGGATGGCGGGGCGGATGCGGACGAAGAGCTTCATCGGACGCGGTCCTCATGGACGAGGCCGGCGCGCATGGAGATGACGCGGTGCGCGCGCTCGGCGACGGAAAGGTCGTGGGTGACCAGCACGACGGTGATGCCCTCCTTGATGAGCGATCCAAGGAGATCGAGGATACGGTCGACGTTCTTCACGTCGAGGTTGCCCGTCGGCTCGTCAGCAAAGATGATCGATGGCGACCCCACGATGGCCCGGGCAATGGCCACGCGCTGGCGCTCGCCGCCGGAGAGCTGACTCGGGCGATGGTCGAGACGATGCGACATCCCGACGCGCTCCAATGCGACGGCGGCCGCCGCGGCATTGGCGACCGGGTCGGAGTTCTCGCGATACAGCAATGGCAAGGCCACGTTCTCGAGAACCGTGAGGCGGGGAAGCAGATTGAAAGACTGGAAGACGAAGCCGACGCGGTTGGAGCGATACCAGGCGCGGAGGTCGGGCTCGAGCTTGGCGACCTCCTGGCCATCGAACACGATGCTGCCTTCGCTCGGCGTATCCATGAAGCCCAGGATATGCATCAGGGTCGACTTGCCGGAACCCGACGGACCAAGGATGGCGACGAATTCGCCTTTCTGGAAATCGAGGTCGACGCCTGCGAGCGCATGGACGGTCTCGTCGCCCATGACGTAGGCTTTGCGCAGGCCGCGGATGGCGATGAGCGCAGGCATCTCAGCGGACGGCGGCGGGACGGACGAGGCTGACGACGTCGCCCGGCGCAACGCCTTCCTTGACCTGGGACCAGCCGGCGTCGCTGAGACCCAGCTTCACCTGACGGGCGTCCCATTCGCCGTTGGCATTACGCACGTACACGAGGCGGTCGGCGCCGTCGATGAAGACGGCCGATACCGGCACGGCGACACAGCCTTTGACGCTATCGACTGTCACCGTGACATTGGCGCTGATACCCGGGCGCACGCCCTCGCCAGCCGGGAAGGAAACCTGCGTCGGGAAGACGCGCAGATCGGGGACCTTGAGGTCGGCCGTACCGAACGGGGTCATGAAGGTGATTTTGCCGGGTTTACGCAGGCTAGGTATGGAATCGAAGGTCACCTGTGCGTCCTTGCCGATATCGACGCGCGTGGCGGCGAACTCGTTGAGGTTGACGTCGACGCGCAGGATCGAGGTATCGGAGATCGTCATGATGAGCGTGCCGCTGTTGATCGACTGCGCGCCGATGACGATTTGGCCCTCAAGGATGGTGCAATCGGAGACCTGGCCGTCGTGCGGGGCGCGGATCACCGTCTTGCGGACGTTCTCCGAGGCCTTATCGAGACGGGACTGGGCGATTTCGCTCTGGAGCTTGGATACCTCGAAGGCCGTCTTGGCATCGAGCATCTCCCGCTCGGAGACGAAGCCCTTGGCACGCAGCGCCTCGGAGCGACGCAGGTCGCGGGTGACCTTCTCCAGGGTGAACCGCTGCAGCTGGAGGGTGCGGCCAGCCTCGTCCTCATCGGCCTTGGCAAGCACCGGGTCGAGCTCAGCAAGGATTTGGCCCTTCTTCACCATATCACCCGTCTGGACGTAGAGCTTCTGAAGCTTGCCGCTCACTTCCGCGCGGATGTTGCTATAGATGACAGCACGGACGAAGCCCGCGGCCTCGATCGTCTCGCGGATATCGCGCTTCTCGGCCTTGCCTTCGAAGGCGGGGGCGAGCGGCTGACGTCCGGCGCCTTTCTTCCCGGGCCAGAAGGCGAAAAATAATCCGCCGATGACGGCGATAATGACAAAGGGCTTGAGAAACTTCATGGGGTGACGGTCAGAGGGGGGAGCGGGTCTTCGGAGCCGAGGCCGCCGCCGATCTTCTGCTCGACGGCGTCCATCGTGAAACCGTGGCGAGCAAGGATGGATCCGTCGAGGCGGGCGACCTTTGCGGAGGCGGCGCGCGCATCGAGGTGGGACTGCACCCAGTTGAGCTGGGCGGAATCAAGGGCGGCCTGCGCCTGGAGCACGCGAAGGACGTCGGACTGTCCCGCGTCATAGCGCGCACGCTCGCCTTCGTAGGACTGGCGCTGAAGCTCGAGGGAAGACGTGGCGGCGTCGACGCGGGCCCGGGCGGCTTCGAGCTCACGCCAAGAGGCACGGGCACCAAAGACGAGGTTCTGGCGAGCGTCGGCAAGTCGGAGTTCGGCCTGGCGGCGGGCGCGATAGGCGGAACGGAGGTTCGCCTCGGCTTCGCGGAAACCCAGCGGGAAACTCAGCCGGAGTTCGGCATAGTTGTTCCAGCCGGACTGCTGGCGATAGCTGTCGTAGCCCCCGGAGACGCCACCGCCGGTGGCACCGCGGCCAAAGCGCGAGCTACCCACCGAAAGGTCGAGGCTTGGGTGATCATTCTGTTCGGCCTGAGCGACAGCGGCTTCAGCCTGGACGATATTGGAAAGCTGGATGGCCGTGCTGAAATCGAAATCAGCCACCGTCCGGATCCAGGAAGAGAAAGTCTGCGGGGCAGGGACGGCGGAAGTCGGCATCTGCTCGACGAGCAGAGCCTGCTCGACCGCGGCGGCATCGCCTTGGCCGAGGAGCCGTCGTAGGCTCATCTCCGCGCTGTCGAGGGATTGGCGCGAGTTGAGCACCGAGACGCGCTGGCTCGAGACGTCGGCCTCGGCCTGGAGCTCTTCAAGCGCCGTCGCGTCGCCGAGCGAGCGCTTGGCGCGAATCTGCGTGAGCAGGGACTCCGCCGAGCGGAGGCTGGTCTCGCGTAAGAAGACTAGCGTGCGGGCGCCAGCAAGGGACCAATAGGCGACTTCGGCGTCGCGAATCAAGTCAAGCGAGGCCGCGCGCAGCGCGAGGCGATTACGATAGGCTGCTTGGCGCGACGAGATCAGCGCGCTCAGGTTCACCGCGCGCCACCCGCCGGCGAGGAGCGGTTGCGTGTAGGCGACGTTTGTGCCGAGCTCGTAAGCTGAAGCCGTTGCGAGGCTGCCCGACTCCGCCCAGGTACGCGTCAGGCCGGCGCCGACGGAGAGCGTGCCGCCCCAGGAAAACTTCTGGCTCAGCGCCACATCAGAGTCATGCCACCGCGTGGCAGGGAGTCCGCCCGTGAGGTCAGCCACGGAGCGGCTTCCGTTGATGCGATTGGACCAAGCGAAGGTCGGGTCGAAGATCGACTCGGTGACCTCGACCGCATCCAGGGAGCGGAGGGCGTCCAGGCGGGTGACCGTCAGCCCCAGGTTATGCAACAGGGCACGGTCGATGGCCTTTTCCAAGGAAAGGGAGCCTGGCTGGCTGGCCGGGGTGGCCGGCGACGCAGGCACGCCCGACTCGGCGCCACGAAGGGAAGCCGCGGCCAGGAATGCCAAGGTCAGGACGAGACGCATGAGTTAAGTTAAGTACCTCATAGAGGGGGGTTTGTTCCCACTGCAAAACAAAGCGGAGCACCTTTTGGTGCGCCGCGCGGAAAGGACTGGAAACAGCCCTTACTTGGCCTTGGAAATCTCGACCAACTCGACCTCGAATTCGAGGACGGACTTGGCGGGGATCGGACCCTGACCCTGCTCGCCGTAGGCGATAGCGGGCGGGCAATAGAGGACGATCTTGCCGCCGACGCCGATGAGCTGGACGCCTTCGGTCCAGGCCGGGATGACTCCGCTCAAGGGGAATTCGGTCGGCTCATTATTACGGGTCTTAGTCGAATCGAAGACTTTTCCGTCGACGAGCTTACCTTCGTAGCGGCACTTCACGGTCGATTCCTTCGTCGGCTTCACGGCGGAACCCGGAGCGAGAATCTTGTAACGGAGGCCCGAGGCGGTCTTCGTCACCGACTTGTCGGCATCGACCTTAGCGAGGAATTCGTCGTTCACCTTGCCCCACTTGCCGGCCTTGGCGTTGACACGCTCCTGGAACATGGCATCCGCGCCTTCGCCGAGTTCGGCGGGGTCGAACTTCGGCTTTTCGCCACGCAGCGCCTGACGCACGCCGGCGAGGAAGAGATCGACCTCCTCGTCCGTGAGATCGAGCTGCGAGTTCACTTGAGGCATGGGGGATTGGCTGGCGATGGAGAAGCCAAGCATGGTCCAGGCCTGTTTGATTTGATCAGGGGTGAGCGGTTTCACGATTTTTGCGGGGGGAGGAGTGGGGATCGCGGCGGCGGCGGGTTTCGGCGCATCGGCGGCATGGAGAGATGCGACGGCGACGGCCAGCGCGGCGAGGACGGGGTATTTCATGGGGAGGGGTTAGTAGCCGATTCAGGCCTTCGGGGGAAGCACCTTTGCGTGCTCCTGCAGGGAGCAGACGGTGAGGGGGTGGGCGCGGAGGGAGCGGATGCCCAGGACGGCCGCGCGGGCGGCGTTCATCGTGGAGGCCATGTAGACGCCGCGGAGGACGGCTTCGGCACGCATCGCGTTCTCGTCCTTGCGGGGGAGCATACCGGCGGCGGTGTTCACGATCATCTGCAGCTGGCCGTTCTTGAGAAGGTCGAGCGCGTTCGGGCGCGCGCCCTCGGAGATCTTGCCGAGCTTGGTGACCTTGACGCCGGCGGCTTCGATGGCCGCAGCGGTGCCGCTGGTGGAGTAGATATTGAAACCGAGCGAGGCCAGGTCGCGGGCCACGGCGACGGCGCCGTCCTTGTCCCGGTCCTTGACGGAGAGGAAGGCGTTGCCGGCGACCGGGAGCGCGGGCTGGGCGGCCATCTGCGCCTTGGCGTAGGCCATGCCGAGATCGTCGTCGCAACCCATGACTTCTCCGGTGGAACGCATCTCGGGCGAGAGCGCGACGGGGGCGCCGGGGAAGCGGCTGAACGGGAAGACGGATTCCTTGACGGACCAATAAGGCGGACGGATCTCGCGGGTGAAGCCGAGGTCCTTGAGCTTGGCGCCGAGCATGCAGAGCGAAGCGAGCTTCGCGAGCGGCACACCGATGGCCTTCGACACGAACGGGATCGTGCGCGAGGCGCGCGGGTTGACCTCGAGCATGAACACGATGCCGTCCTTGATCGCGAACTGGATGTTCATCAGGCCGACGACCTTCAGGCGCTTGGCGAGGGAATGGGTGATGCGACGGACCTCGTCGACCAGGTCCGGCGAGAGGGAGTGCGGAGGCAGCACCATGCCGGCGTCGCCCGAGTGCACGCCCGCGTGCTCGATATGCTCGAGCATGCCGCCGATGACGGTGGTCTCGCCATCAGAGATCGCGTCGACGTCGAGTTCGATCGCGTCTTCAAGGAACTTGTCGAGCAGCACCGGCTTGCCCGGGGCGACGTCGAAGGCCTCGCGCACGACGGACTTCAGCTCGTCCATGCCGTAGACGATGAACATGCCGCGACCGCCGAGGACGAAGGACGGGCGGAGGAGGACCGGGAAGCCGATCTCTTCGGCGGCCCGGTAGGCTTCTTCGGCGGAGAGGGCGGTCTTGTTGACCGGCTGGCGGATGCCGAGCTCGATGAGGATGTCCTTGAACTGCTGGCGGTCCTCGGCGAGCGCGATGCTGGCGGGCGAGGTCCCGACGACCGTGACGCCGGCGGCTTCAAGGTCCGCGGCGAGGTTGAGCGGGGTCTGGCCACCGAACTGGACGATGGCTCCGATGCACTGCTCGGTGCGGTAGATCTCCAGGATGTCCTCGAGCGTGAGCGGCTCGAAGTAGAGGCGGTCGGAAGTATCGTAGTCGGTCGAGACCGTCTCGGGATTAGAGTTCACCATCACCGTCTCGTAGCCGGCGGCGCGGAGCGCGTAGGAGGCATGGACGCAGCAATAGTCGAACTCGATGCCCTGACCGATGCGGTTCGGGCCGCCGCCGAGGATCATCACCTTCTTCTTGGCGGACGGACGGACTTCGGACTCGTCACCGTAGGACGAGTAGAAGTAAGGCGTGAAAGATTCGAATTCCGCGGCGCAGGTGTCCACCAGGCGGAAGACCGTCTTGATGCCGGCGGCGTTGCGCTGGGAGTAGACCGCGGCGGGCGCGATGCCCGTCGCATGGGCGATCTGGCGATCGGCGAAGCCGGCTTCCTTGGCCTGGCGGAGCAGGTCGGTGCCGACGGACTTGCCGGCGGCCTTGAGGGCGAGCTCGAGGTCGACGATGCCGCGCAGCTGGCGCAGGAACCACGGGTCGATCTTGGAGAGGTCGAAGATCTCCTTCTCGGTCAGGCCGGCGAGCATCGCGTAGCGGACGAAGAACGGACGCTCCGGATTCGGGCGGGCGAGGCGCGCGCGGATCTCGGTCAGGTCGGTGAAGGCCGCATCTCCGAACTTGCCGCCGCAGCCGAAGCCCCAGGCGCCGATCTCGAGGGAGCGGAGCGCCTTCTGGAAGGATTCCTTGAACGTGCGGCCGATGGCCATCGCCTCGCCGACGGACTTCATCGCGGAGGTGAGGGTCGTGTCGGCGCCGACGAACTTCTCGAACGTGAAGCGAGGGATCTTCGTGACGACGTAGTCGATGGTCGGCTCGAAGCAGGCCGGCGTGGACTTGGTGATGTCGTTCTGCAGCTCGTCGAGCGAGTAGCCCACGGCGAGCTTGGCGGCGATCTTCGCGATCGGGAAGCCCGTGGCCTTGGAGGCGAGGGCGGACGAACGCGACACGCGCGGGTTCATCTCGATGACGATCATGCGGCCGTTGGCCGGGTTGACGGAGAACTGGATGTTCGAACCGCCGGTCTCGACGCCGACGGCGCGGATGACGGCGAAGGAGGCGTCGCGCATCAGCTGATATTCCTTGTCGGTCAGCGTGAGCGCGGGGGCGACGGTGATCGAGTCGCCCGTGTGGACGCCCATCGGGTCGAAGTTCTCGATCGAGCAGATGATGACGCACTGGTCCTTATGGTCACGCATCACTTCCATCTCGTATTCCTTCCAGCCCAGAAGGCATTCCTCGATGAGGACCTCATGGACGGGCGAGGCGTCGAGGCCGGCCTGGGCCATGCGCTCGAACTCCTCCTTGTTGTAGGCGATGCCTCCGCCGGTGCCGCCGAGGGTGTAAGACGGGCGGATGATGACCGGGAACTCGCCGCCGATGAGGGCGACGGTGTCACGCGCGGCCTCAAGGGTCTTCACGACGCGGGAGCGCGGGACGTCGAGACCGATGTCGAGCATCAGCTTCTTGAAGATCTCACGGTCTTCGCCGCGCTCGATCGCGTCTTCCTTCGCGCCGATGAGTTCGACGCCGTACTTCTCGAGGACGCCGGTGCGCGCGAGCTTGAGCGAAAGATTGAGGGCCGTCTGGCCGCCGAGCGTCGGGAGGAGCGCGTCCGGCTTCTCCTTGGCGATGATGCGTTCCACGGATTCGACCGTGAGGGGCTCCACGTAGGTGACGTCCGCCGTCTCCGGGTCCGTCATGATCGTGGCCGGATTGGAATTCACCAGGATGACGCGGTAGCCTTCCTCGCGAAGGGCCTTGCACGCCTGGGTCCCGGAATAATCGAACTCGCAGGCTTGGCCGATGATGATCGGTCCCGAGCCGATGATGAGGATTGAGCGGATATCGGTCCTCTTAGGCATAGTGTTCCGCGGACTGTCAGCGACCGTCGGAAGGTTGGTCAAGTGGGGACTTCTAACAATTGAGGGCGCACCGCGGGAAGGCGCTTGCAGGGTCGTCCCGGGCGGGCATTCATCGGGGCGTGGACATCATCAGGATAGCTGGCATCAAGTCCTTCGGACACCATGGAGCCCTGCCCGAGGAGAAACGTCTCGGCCAGCGGTTCACCGTCTCCGTGGACCTTGAGGTCGATACCCGTCCAGCGGCTGCCGCCGACGACCTGAAGCTGACCGTCGATTACGCGAAGGTCATCCGCACCGTGGAAGCCCAGTTGACCGGCCAGCCGGTCTACCTGATCGAGACCCTCGCCCAGCAGATCGCAGCGCGTATTCTAGGCACTTTCGAGGTGGTCAAGGCCGTCACGGTCGAGGTCAATAAACCCTTCGCCCCGGTGGCCGCCGAATTCGACGCCATTTCGGTGAAGATTCGCCGCGAGCGGGCGTGAAGGGTGCCCCCCAGCTCACTATCCTTGGCCTAGGCAGCAACCTGGGCGATCGGGCCGATATTATCGGCCAAGCCATCGAGCTTCTGGGTAAACTCCCTGAAACCCGCATTTTGGCTATTTCAGAGGCCGTCGACTCGGATCCGGTAGGGTATGCCGACCAGCCTAATTTTTTAAACCTTTGTCTGGCAATTACTTGCGGTTTTAATCCCGACGAACTGCTCGCCCAGACCCTCGCAATCGAGCACCTTCTCGGCCGAGAACGGTCCCCCAATCGTAACGGCCCCCGGACCCTGGACATCGACCTGCTCTTCTATGAAGGTGGGGCATGGAATAGCCCAACGGTCACCCTCCCCCACCCTAGGTGGTCTTCCCGTGGGTTTGTCGTGATTCCCCTAAGGAATCTCCTTCAGGACCCTGTCCTCGCCAAGCACCCCGCCTGGACTTCGCTCGCCGCGGAGGTCCGGTCCCTGTCCGTCGGAGGCCAAGGCCTCCGCGCATGGCAAGGACCGACCCCCTGGAGCAAGACTCCCTGACCCTCGACCGCTTCGGACACTGTCCGGCGCTCTGGCTCGCCCTTCCCCTCCTGCTCGGCTGCTCGATCGATGCGGCCACGGGGATCTCTCCCGGCCCTTGGTTGCTCGTGGGTGTGATCGCCGTCGCGGTCGGTTGGTTCAGCCGACGCCAGGCCACCATCGCCGGAGTCGCGATCGTGATCGCGGGCTCGGCGATCGGCGCGGCGTGGCATCAGCTACGGATGCCGCCGCAGACGCCCGCCATCGTCCGCCGACCGTTCGTCGAAATACCGATCCTCGTCGAACGCGCGACGCCACGCAAAGAGGGAGACGGTTGGACCGGACTCGGCTGGATCACCGATCGCGACGGCAGTCTGTTCCGCCGACGCGTCGCGCTCTCGGTCCGCGGAGTCTGTCCCGCCGAAGGCGTCGAGTTGATGATCTCCGGAGGACTGGTACCTATTTCCGATAACACAGACGGCTACGACGCCTGGTTACGTTCGCAAGGGGCGACGCTCAAGCTGCGCGGCGGCCGAGTGCTCGGCGAACTCGCTCCGCCGTCGGGCTTCGCGGTCTGGCGCCAAGCCCAGCAACGCCGGCTGGATGCCTGGCTGCGGACGCTACCATGGAAAGATCCGGATGGTGGCGCCTTGCTGGCCGCCACGATGCTCGGGCGGACCGCGCTGCTGCCCGCGGACGCGAAGGAAGCGTTCGCGGCGACCGGCACGCTGCACCTGTTCGCCATCAGCGGCCTACACATCGCCGGCATGGCCGCAGCCTTGCTCTGGCTAGCGAAGCGGGCACGCCTGCCAGAACTCCCCTCGGGCTTGGTCATCCTGGTGCTACTCTGGCTGTACGTGCAGGTGACGGGTGCGTCACCGTCTTCGGTACGCGCTTGGATCATGGCGGCGTTCCTCTGGGGTGGACACGCGAGTGGGCGCGATACGCCGCCCTTGCAGTCCCTCGCGCTGGCCTGCGCGGTCACGCTCATCCTCTCGCCCGAAGCCTGCACCGACGCCGGCTTCCAATTGAGTTATGCGGCGGTGCTCGGAATCATCGCGGCCGGCGGGCCGGCGGCACATCTCTGCGGGCAGCCGACGGATGAAGAGCGCCTGACGCCAGCCGAAGCTCAGACCTCGATGCAGAAACTGCGTTGGCGTACACGTAAATTCCTGCTGGGCGGCCTGTGCGTCTCGCTTACGGCTACGATTGCGGGCGTGCCACTCACGCTGGGACTCTTCGGGTCGGCGAGCTGGGGCGGCGTCTTCGTGAACCTCGTGCTCGTACCACTCTCGGAGATTCCGTTGATGCTCGGGATGGCTTCAGTCGCATGTAGCGTGAGCGATTGGCTCGCGTGGCCGGCGACGTGGCTCAACGGCCTCGCGGCCGCGCTGCTCCACCTCATGACCTGGATCGCGCAGGTGTGTGCGCTCGTGCCATCGATCAATCTGGAGCTCGCCCTCCCGTATCGCTGGCTCGGCCCGCTCGGTGGCGCACTCCTGTCCGCGACGTTCCTGACTCAGGCCCAATCCAAAAGCCTATTACGCCTGCTCGGAGTTCCCGCCATGGTCTTGGCGGGCTGGCTGATTCTCGTCTTTCTTCTGCGCGCCTTATCCTGACCTTGCCAGCCTCCGGCCAGCGGGAAAAGTCCAAGCATGTCCCCGTCTTCGCTCCGCTCGCTCGTTGCAATTACCCTCGCCGCGCTAGCGGTCCCCTCGCCCGCCGCTCCGCAAGAATGGTCGGGCATCTACCCCGAGCTCGCCTATTTTAATAACGAGGGCGAATGCGGTACCGGCGCGGTCGTGCCGTGGGCGGACCGCCTTTGGGTCATCACCTACGGACCCCACCTGCCCTACGGCTCGAGCGACAAGCTCTACGAAATCACGCCGGACCTGAAACAGATCGTCCGCCCAGAAAGCGTCGGCGGTACGCCGGCCAACCGCATGATCCATAAGGAATCGAACCAGCTGATCATCGGACCTTATTTCATCGGTGAGAATCGTGACGTGCGCGTGATCCCGCCGAAGCTCATGCCCGGTCGCCACACCGGCAACGCCCGCCACCTCACAGACCCGACGAATAAAGTCTACTTCGCCACCATGGAGGACGGCCTCTATGAGGTCGACGTCCGCACGCTCGCGGTGAAAGGACTCATCAAGGAAATCATGAACAAGCCGAAGCCCGGCCAGACCGCGGAGGTCAGCCCGGCCACGATCACGTCGACGCTCTCCGGCTACCACGGCAAGGGACTCTATTCCGGCCAAGGTCTGGTCATCCTCGCCAATAACGGTGAACGCAGCCCCAAGGCGCTACTCGACCCGACGATCGTCAGCGGCGGCCTCGGCTCATTCAACGGCGAAGGCAACTGGTCCCTCATCCGGCGCAACCAGTTCACCGAAGTCACCGGCCCCGGCGGCCTGACGGGCAACGCCGATCCGGCGAAAGATCCGATCTGGACCGTCGGCTGGGATTTCCGCTCCGTGATCCTGATGGTCATGGAAGATGGCAAGTGGACGAGCTATCGCCTACCCAAGGGCAGCCACTCCTATGACGGCGCGCACGGCTGGAACACCGAATGGCCGCGCATCCGCGACATCGGCGAAGAAGGTTCCCGCCTGATGACGATGCACGGCCTCTTCTGGAAATTCCCCGCAAACTTCACGTCGAAACATTCCGCCGGCGTCACGCCGCGCTCCGCCTACCTCAAGGTCATCGGCGACTTCACCCGCTGGCAGGACCGTCTCGTCTTCGGCTGCGACGACACCGCTAAGTCCGAGTTCCTCAACAAGCGCCCCGCCAAAGGCGCGCTCGCCGGCCCCGGCCAGTCGCAGTCCAACCTCTGGTTCACCGCGCTCGACGCGCCGGATAAGCTCGGCCCGGCCATCGGCCGCGGCGGCGTCTGGGTAGACGAACCCGTCCAGGCCGGCGTCGCCTCCGATCCGTTCCTGCTGGGCGGCTTCGCGAAACGCGCCGTGCAGCTGCAGCATGACGGCGCCGCCGCGACCAAGTTCTCGCTGGAGATAGATGCCCAAGGCGACGGCCAGTGGAAGTCGTGGCGGGAAGTCTCGCTGAAAGCAGATGAAGCCACGCAGTGGGTCGAGATTCCCGCGACCGTCGCGGGGGCATGGATCCGCGCGAAGGCAGACCGTGACGTCGCCAAGGCGAGCGTCACCTTCCAATACGCCGCCAAGGATGGACGCGTCACCGAGCGCGGCGCGCTCTTCCAGGGACTCAGCAAGGCCGGCGACTCCTCTTCACAAGGGGCCTTCCTGCTCACGCGCGGCGCGAACCTCCGCACCCTCTCGGTGCTGGCCGCGACCGTGACGCCTGACCAGACCACGATTGGGGAAGCCTACGAACTCTCCGCCGACCTCAAGCTCACCCAACAGAAGGACTCCGCGGTCGCCGCCTACATCCTGAAGAATACCCCCATCCCGCAGGGTATCATCACCGCCGACGAAGCCTCGGTCATCTTCGAGGAAAGCGGCGTGCGCTGGCGCTTACCCCGCTCGGCCTCGCCGGCTCACGACGCCCTCCTCGCCCGCAGTGCCTTGCGCAAGGCACGCGAAGTGTGCACTGAACGCGACATGCTCCAGGCGCACGGCACCTTCTACGAACTCCCCGCGTTGAACGCCAAGGGTGCCATCCGCATGCGCCCGATCGCGACCAGTGATACCGCCGTCCATGACTACTGCTCCTACCGAGGACTGCTCGTGCTCAGCGGCGTCTCGGCTAGCGCCGCGCAGGATGACCGCCACATTATCCGCTCTGACGACGGCAAGGCCGCCGTCTGGGTCGGTACGGCCGACGACCTTTGGCAGCTCGGCAAGCCGCGCGGCTTCGGCGGCCCTTGGAAGAGCAGCAACGTCACCGCAGGCAAACCGTCGGACCCTTATCTCATGACTGGCTACGACAAGAAGCGAATCACGCTGACCAACCATGGTGAGGTCGAGACGACCATCACCGTCGAGCTTGATGCCGCGGGGGATGGCCGCTTTGCAGCCTACCAGAGCTTCAAGCTCGCCCCAGGCGCAAAGGAGACCTTCGAGTTCCCCGATTGGATTAATGCCTATTGGGTTCGGACGGTTTCGTCGGCCACGACCAACGCCACCGCGCAGCTGACCTACGAATAAACGCAACCATTGGCGATTTCCGCGGTTCTACTGGGACAACCCCATGTCGCTCCGCCTCCTCGCCCTCCTCGCCTTCGTCTCGCCGCTCTGCGCGGCCGAAGCCCCCGCCACCCTGCTCGCGCAGCCGGACAAGGAGATCGTCAGCGACGCCCTGACCAAAGACGCAAAGGGAGCCGAGTGGAAGATCGCCAAGGGTAAGTGGGAGCGCACCGCGGAAGGCATCCGCGTCGAAGAGCTTCCCGCCGATAAGCATGGCGCCGCCGGCCGCGTGCTGACGAAGCTGCAGGATTTCGTCGCCGCCTTTGAATTCCGCCTCGATGGCGCTAAGACGATCTCGCTCAGCATCAACGATGCCAAGGAGCATGTCGCCCGCGTGATGATCACGCCGACTTCCCTGCGCGTGCAGAAGGACGACCATGATCATGACGGCCCCGAGAAGAGTATCATCTTCCTGAACCAAGCCCAGGCCTTCGAAGCTGGCACCTGGCACAGCGTTGTCCTCGAGATGGTTGGCGACACCATGGTCGCGACGATCGACGGTAAGATCAGCGGCTTCGGCAGCGACGACCTCTTCAAGGCCGAGAAGGCTAATCCTGGCTTCACCTGCGCCGGCCAGTCCGCCACCTTCCGCAACTTCGTGATCTGGAGCGCCAAGGCCGAACCTAAGGCCTCTTGGAAAGAAACCAGCGTCAAGATTGCGGAAGCCATGAAGGCCGCGCCGAAACCCCCCGCACCTGGTGCCGGCAAGGGCAAGGGCGCCGCAAAGGGTAAAGGCAAGGGCGCCGCCGCGAAATAACCGCCCAGTAGGCTGATTTAAAGTCGGGGAGCCATCTCCCCGCTTGCACCGAGGGAGGTTACGACCAAGTTCGAACTTCCCTCTTTCATGAACGAGCCCTTCGACACCATCGAGGAAGCCCTTGCGGATATCGCCGCCGGGAAACTCGTAATCGTGACCGATGACGAGAACCGCGAGAACGAGGGCGACCTCGTGATGGCGGCTTCGAAGGCGACACCCGAGACGGTGAATATGATGATTCGCCACGCGCGCGGCCTCATCTGCGTCCCGACAGTCGAGCATCAGCTCCGCCGCCTGGGCATCTCCCAGATGGTGCCGGAGAATCGTGAATCGCAGCGCACCGCCTTCGCGGTGGCCGTCGACGCCGCCGAAGGCATCTCCACTGGCATCTCCGCCTACGACCGCGCCAAGACCATCGCGATCCTCGCCGACCCGCAGGCCACGCCCGAGGCCCTTGTACAGCCCGGACATATTTTCCCGCTCCTCGCCCGACCCGGCGGCGTGCTCCAGCGCGCGGGCCACACCGAAGCCGCGGTCGACCTCGCCTCCCTCGCCGGCCTGCACCCGAGCGGAGTCATCTGTGAAATCTTGAACGAGGACGGCTCGATGGCGCGCCTCCCCGAGCTCGTCGAACTTAAGAAGAAGTTCGGCCTGCACATGATCTCCATCGCGCAGCTCATCGAGTTCCGCCACCGCCGCGAACGCCTCGTCGAGCTCGTCGCCGAAAGCCCGTTCCAGTCGGCGTGGGGCGAATTCAAGCTCAGCGTCTACCGCTCGCTCCCCGATGGACGCCAGCACCTCGTCTTCACCCTCGGCCAGCCGGACGAATCGCCGACGCTCGTGCGCGTGCAGCGCGAGAACATGCTCGGCGACCTTTTCCGTGGGAGCGCGTTCGGCGCCGGCACCTCCCTCGCCGCCAGCTTCGAAGCCGTCGCCAAGGCCGGCCGCGGCGTGATCGTCCACGTCACCCAACCTTTCGGCGGCGTGCAGGCCGACCA
>CALEEU010000260.1 GCA_937875975.1 uncultured Opitutia bacterium
TCGGCGCGGGCCTTGGAAATCGCTTCACCCTGCGATGCGGCCGGAGACTGGCTGGCCTTCTGGCGATTAAGGGCGGAGCGCAGGTCCGCGTTCTCGAGCTTCAATTTCTCAACCTCGTTACGCAGCTCGGCGAGGTCCTGCTGCATCCCGGCGATCTGGGCGTTCTGAGCCGTGAGGGGAAGCAGGCCGAGGAAAAGAAAAAGAATGCCGAGACGCATGGACGGAGGAAAACATGCCCAAGGCGGGAGAGCAAAGCGATATGAGACCACAAAGGGGTAGGGGCAGGGGTCGGGGTAGGGGTAGCTAGGACAAACCTAGTGAAGTCCATGCTCGCCTGTATTATTCTACCCCTACCCCTGCCCCTACCCCTTCTAATTAATCTGTATCCCCGCCCTTCCCCGCCCTACCTTGCCAGCCGATGTCCAAGGTCCTGGTAGCCCTCTCCGGTGGTGTTGATAGCGCCGTGGCGGCCCTTCTGCTCAAGCAGCAAGGGCATGAGGTGCATGCCGCCTACTTCCGGACCTGGATGAACGAGGAAGGCCTCCCCTTCCCCGGCGAATGCCCCTGGGAGGACGACGTCCGTAACGCCCAGGCCGTGGCCGGGCACCTTGGCCTACCCTTCCGGATCATCGACCTCGTCCAGGACTACCGCGACACGGTCGTCCAATACCTCGTCGACGGCTACCGCCAAGGCCTGACCCCGAACCCGGACATCATCTGCAACCGCGAGATGAAGTTCGGCGTCTTCCTGCGCAAGGCGATCAAGGACGGCTATGACGTCATCGCGACCGGCCACTACGCGCGCCGACGCGAAAATACGGACGGCACGTTCGACTTGCTCGAAGGCCTCGATCCGAACAAGGACCAGTCCTACTTCCTCGCGCTGCTCCGACAGGAACAGCTCGCGAAGGCGATCTTCCCCATCGGCGAACTCCTGAAGCCGGAAGTGCGCAGACTCGCCGCGGACGCCCAGTTGCCGAACGCTGAACGTAAAGACAGCCAAGGCATCTGCTTCCTCGGCCAGATTCCCGTGCAGGATTTCCTCGAGCGGCATATCCCGGATTCACCCGGCCCAGTGGTCAACGCTACCGGCAAGGAAATCGGCAGGCATCGCGGCCTCCATCGCTACACCATCGGCCAGCGCAAGGGCATCGGCCTGCCCTCCAACACCGAGAACGAATATTTCGTCGTCGTGAAGAAGGACTTCGCGACCAATACCCTGCACGTCGCTTTTGACAAGCCGGACGCACCCTGGCTCTACACCGGTGAAGCCATCGCGCGCGACTTCACCTGGATCAATCAGCCTCTCGTCGGCGAACAGGACATCCTCGCCCGCGTGCGTTACCGCGATAAAGCCACGCCAGCCCGCTTCATCCCGCAGCCGGACGGCACCGTCCGCCTCCGCTTCGCTGAGACCCAGCGGGGCCTCGCCCCCGGCCAGGTCCTCGCCGTGTACCACGACCGCGTCCTCCTGGGCGGGGGAGTTTTTGTATAAGGGGTAGGGGCGCGACTGCGTCGCGTCCGTGGGCGGACGAACGTCGAATGGTCAAACAACCTTAACCGCCTCGATGAGAGCTAATCTGCGAACGGACGCGACGCAGTCGCGCCCCTACCCCATTACCTCGCAACCTTGACCTTATCCGGTTTGTCCAGACCTTAACCCCATGCCTGAAGGTTCCGCCGTCCAACGCATGTTCTCCGGGATCGCCTCCCGTTACGATTTTGCGAACCGCATGCTGAGCCTCGGCCTGTGCGTGGGCTGGCGCGAACAGCTCGTGGCCGCCGCGAAAGCCGCCCAGCCCAAGACCGTGGCCGACCTCGCCACCGGTAGCGGCGACGTCGCCTTCGCCCTGCGCCGCGACCTTCCTGACGGCTGCTCCATCGTGGGCTACGACTTCTGCGAACCGATGCTCGAGCTAGGGCGCATCCGTGCGCAGCAAGAGAACGTGATCCTGGAATTCAAGTCCGGGGACTGCATGGCGCTCCCCATCGCCGACGCCTCGCAGGACGTGGTCACCATCGCCTACGGCATCCGCAACTTCGAAGACCGCGCCCAGGGCCTCGGCGAATTGCGCCGCATCCTGCGCGCCGACGGCACGTTGCTCATCCTCGAGTTCTCCCAGCCGAGCGCCTGGTTCGCGCCATTCCACTTCATCCACGTGCGCTGCGTCCTCCCTGTGCTCGCGGGCATCCTCACCGGAGACTTCGGTGCTTATAAATATCTCGGCACCAGCATCGCGGGCTTCCCGGATGCCGCGGGACTGGACGCAGAGCTCAAGGCCGCCGGATTCGCCAAGGTGAGCCATAAAAGGATGCTTTTCGGCACCGTGGCCCTCCATCAGGCGCAGGCCTGAAAAATTCCTTGCCTTAGGGGCGTGGGGTCGTTTGCTCAAACCCCTCACTACGGGCTCGTGGTGAAATGGATATCATTTCTGACTACGGATCAGACGTTTGGGGTTCGAATCCCTACGAGCCCACCACTTTGAGCGCTAACCGGATTAAAACCCCGGTTAGTTGTGTTGGTCGGCAGGGCGGAGGCCATGCCGCCCATAGCGGTTAGCGGTCAGCGGTCAGGAAAAGCCTCTCAATCCCAACACCTGATTTGGGCAGGGTCGGGACCGCGTCACGACTTAGCCTGTTTTAGGTAGGATTAAGCGCTCAGCTTAACCGCGGCAGACCTAGACGGTCAGCCCACCCTAAGACAGACCCCCTGACAATCATCCGGTCTCCGGTTTCCCTTTGAGCGAATGGCACTCCCAACCGCTAGCCGCCAACCGCTATCCGCTTACACCTTGTATACATCCGGCATCTTCGTGCCCGAAGGATACACATAAGCCCGGTCCTCGAAATTACGCAGTTCGACGATCCCGTCGTGGATGGCCTGGACGTATTCCGGGTTGATCGGGACCTTGCCGCCGCCGCCGGGGGTGTCGATGATCAGCTGAGGAACAGCATAGCCTGTCGTGTGACCGCGGAGCGCGCGGATGATATCGATGCCCTTCTGGATGGGCGCCCGGAAATGGGTCGAGCCTTCGATGAGATCGCAGGCATAGAGATAATATGGACGGACCCGCATCATGAGCAGGCGATGCACGAGCGACTTCATCACTTCGACGTCGTCATTGATGCCAGCGAGGAGCACCGACTGATTACCGAGCGGCACGCCGGCGAAAGACAGGCGTTCGCAGGCCATGGCGAGCTCACGGGTGACTTCCTTCGGATGGTTGGTATGGATGCTCAGCCAGATTGGTCCGTGCTTGCGGAAGACTTCGGCGAGCTCCGGCGTGATGCGCTGGGGCAGGAAGACCGGGATGCGCGAACCGATGCGGATGAACTCGACGTGCTTGATCGCGCGCAGGCGGCCGAGGAGCGCGTCCAGCTTGGCGTCCGAGAGCAGCAACGGGTCGCCACCGGAGAGCAGCACGTCGCGGATCTCGGCATGCTCCTCGATATACTTCAGGCCGGCTTCAAGCTCGGGGTGAAAGTCATAGGCCTGCGCGTTGGAGACCAGGCGGCTGCGCGTGCAGTAACGGCAGTAGGAGGCGCAACGGTCGGTGACCAGGAAGAGCACGCGGTCCGGATAGCGGTGGACGATACCCGGGACCGGCATCGTGCCCTCTTCGCCGACCGGGTCCT
>CALEEU010000261.1 GCA_937875975.1 uncultured Opitutia bacterium
GCCGCGGCGGCGGGTGTCTTTTCGGTGACGAATGAACGGTCGCCCAGCGGACTGGCGCAACCAGCGAGCAGGAGAAGAGAGAGCAAGGCTAGGGTCTTCATGATAAGCTTATTTGGCGCGGCGTTTGGCGTCGGTCTCGAGCCAGGCGCGGAGCGCGAGGGCGGACTTGCGGGCACGGTCACGAGCGGCGGTCAGGTCGTCCGCATCCGCCACCTCGGCCTTCGTGAACGAATAGAACTTCGCCTTCGGTTCGGTGCCGGAAGCGCGGACCGCGATGTGGCGGCCATCGGCCAGCTCGGCGAGGATGAACTCCTCGGGCGGCATGCGTTCGCCTTCGGCGTCGAGGACCTTGTCGCGTTCGTAATCCGTGACCCGGACGACCTTGGAGCCATCAATGACGGACGGCGGCGTGGCGCGCCAGGAGGCGACGATGCGGCGGATGCAAGCGGCGCCCTCAGCCCCTTCGAACGAAAGGTTCAGGAGATCCTCATGGTGGGCTCCGTAGCTGAGATGGAGCACGTCGAGTGCGTCGAGCAGCGTGCGGCCCCGGGAGCGGAGCAGCGCGGCGAACTCGCAGAGCATGACCACCGTCGCGTTGGCGTCCTTATCACGGACAGCGTCATCCGCGAGATAGCCGTAGCTTTCCTCGGCACCGAGCAGGAAGAGCGTGGAGTGGCGCAGGGCGAGCGGGGCGCGCCGACGGAGCGGGAGCGCGGCGGCATCGGGGCCGGCCCCTTCGGTCAAGCGGCGGCTCCAGTTCTCGAGCTTGCGGGCGATCCACTTGAAGCCGACGAGCGTCTCGACACAGCGGATGCCATGGCGGGCGCAGATCGCGGCGACCAGCGGCGTCGTCACGAGGGACTTTACCACGGCGGCGTTCGGCGAACCGGCGTCGGGCAGAATCCCGACATCCTTCAGGGAGGAGATCCGGAACTCGGTCAGCAGCGCGGCGACTTCGTTGCCATTGAGCAGGCGATGGCCGCCGGCGGGCAGCGGGCAGGCCACGCCGACGCGGTCGGAATCAGGGTCGGTCGCGAGGACGAGGTCGGCGCCGATCTCGTCGGCCAGCTTCAGTGCCAGCGCGAAGGTGCTGGCGTTCTCCGGATTCGGGGAGGCGACGGTCGGAAAGCGGCCGTCGTGCTCGCGCTGTTCTTCGACGACGTGCGGGTCGATGCCGATCCGACGGAGGGCGGGCACCACCATGACGTCGCCGGTGCCATGCACGTTCGTGAAGACGACCTTCGGCGTGTGGCGCGAAATGACCTCAGGGTCGAGGACGACGCCGGCCAGGCGCGCGAGATAAGCGTCTTCAGCGGAGGCCGGCACGGTGAGCACGCGGGTCAGGTCCGTCTCGAGGTACGGAGCGACATCGGCGGGGCCGAGCTTGCCCACTTCGGCGACGATCGCGGCGTCATGCGGAGGGAGCACCTGTCCGCCGTCGCCGAGGCAGCACTTGAAACCATTGTCGTGCGAGGGATTGTGGCTCGCCGTGATCACCACGCCGGCGTGGGCGCCGAGATGGCGAACGGTGAAGCTCAGCTGCGGAGTCGAGCGGGCACCGACGAAAAGATAGGCTTCGCCGCCGAGTTCGCTCCAGGCACCGGCGATGAGTTCGGCGAAGTGGCGGGAGAAATGGCGGACGTCATGCGCGACGACGAGGCGGGCGCCGGGCTGAGTGGCGGAGACATGCTTCCAGAGCCCGATGACCGCGCGGAGGACGTTGATGTCATTAAGGCAGGCGGAGCCGATGGCCGCGCGGACCGGCACCCCCTGGGTGTCGAGTTCATTGGCGGCCGAGACCCGGCCGACGGTGCGGCCGCGCATGCCACCCGTGCCAAAGGCGATACCCTTATAGAAACGGTCCTCGATCTCCGCCCAGGCTCCGCGGTCGCAGAGGTCCTTGAGGGAATCGATGGCCGCGGCCGGCAGGGCCCCCGAGCGAAGCCAGTCCCCGGCATTGGCGAGACTGGAGGCGGAAATCTGCCCCTTGGCTTGGGCGGCTTGAAGAAGTGAAAGGACGGCGGCGGATGCGCTCATGAGTCAGCCCATACTTACCCGCCCGGGGGCGGGGACAAGCCCGTAGCGGGGGTTGACACTATCGGTCCTTTGCCAAGGGTTGACCCCCCATGCCTGAAGACCGTTCCAACAAGCAGCCCCCGGCCGGCGACGACCGTAATCTCGTCGTCGTCGATGAGGATTTCGTGAATGCGGACACCGAGGATCGCCTCTGGCTCTTCTGGGAGCGCAACCAGGACACCATCGTCAAGGCCACCGTCGGGGTCGTGGTGGGCATCCTCGCCTTCCTGGCCTACTTCTTCTGGAACGAAAGCCGCCGCGAAGCGCTCGGCGAAGAATTCACCGCCTGCCAAGACGAAGCCGCGCGCCGCTCCTTCGCTTCGCGCCATCCGGGCGAAGCCCTCGCCGCCGTCGCCATGGCCGATGTGGCCGATGATCTCAAGAAAGCCGGCAAGTTCGCCGACGCGGCAAAGGCTTACGACGAAGCCTCCCGCCTGACCGGCCTCGCCGGCAAAGCCCCAGCCCTCGCCGCCCTCGGCACCCGTACCCGCCTGTACGCCGCCCTCTGTCGCCTCGAAGCCGGAGAAGCTGGCGCGGTCAAGGCGATCGCTGCCGTCGCCGAGGATGTGAATGCCCCCGAGACTCTCAGTGGCTTCGCGATGCTGACCCTCGCCAACATTGCCGTCGCCAAGGGCGACACCGCCGAAGCCGCCAAGTGGCTCAACGCGATGGACAAGAAACTGCGCGCAGGAAACGTCTGGGACGCCGACAAGAAAGCACTCCTGCAGTCCGAGCCGTCGCTGCTCACTCCCCCCGCTCCGGCCGCTAAGTAAGCCGGCGTCGCAAGGAAAAGAAAAGCCCCGGTGATGCCGGGGCTTTTTTGCGCACCACTCAAACGTGCGGGACCTCTATTCTCCTTGCCAATAAAGGGCATTCGGAGTGTCTTCCATTGACCCGTTCGCATGGTGCCGACGAGTCGTAACCCATCTTCCCGGAGCCCGACACATGAACGAAGCAGCGCCCCTCCCGGAAGCCGCCGTCGTGGCGGAAAAGCTGACTAAGCGCTATGGCTCCCTGACCGCGGTGGAGGATCTGAGCTTCTCCGTGGCGCCCGGTGAGATCGTCGGCTTTCTGGGTCCCAACGGCGCCGGTAAGTCCACCACGATGCGAATCCTTTCGGGCACGATGTCCGGGACTTCTGGCCGGGCTACGATCTGGGGCGTCTCCGTCGCCCTCGACCCGGCTGGCGCCAAGCGCCACCTGGCCTACATGCCAGAGAACAATCCGCTGCCGGAAGACCTGCGCGTCGAAGAATACCTCACCCTTCGGGCACGGCTCAAGGACGTCGAACCCGCGCGGGTCGACGAACGCGTCCGCAAGGTCATGGATGACTGTGACCTCACCCGCCGGGCCTCTGGTCGGCTCATCGGTCAACTCTCAAAGGGCTTCCGTCAGCGCGTCGGTATCGCCGACGCACTGCTGGCCGAACCGCGGGTCGTCATCCTCGACGAACCGACCATCGGCCTGGATCCCCATCAGATTCTCGGCATCCGCGACCTCATCCGCTCGCTGCGCGGCAAGATGGCCGTGCTCATCTCGAGCCACATCCTTCATGAGGTCGAGCAGGTGTGCGACAAGGTCGTCATCATCAACCGCGGCCGTCTCGTCGCCCAAGGTCGCACCGAAGACCTCCGCCGTGAACTCCTCCCGGAAGTCAGCTTCACCCTCGTGACCCGGTCCGACGAAGCCGCGCTGCTCGTCGCCTGCCGCGCCATTGAACCAAGGGCGACCGTGGTCGCCCTGCCCTCCGCCGCCGGCTGGAGCGCATTCCGAATTAGTCTGCCTACCGGTTCGCCCGCCCGCGAGACGCTCGCTGGCGCGCTCATCGCGGCCGGCATCAGTCTCCGTGAAATCGCCGAAGACCGCTTCGGCCTCGAGGATATCTTCCTTGCCGCCACGCGGCGCAGCCCGGGAGAGTCACGCCGTTCCTGATGCGCCACTTCCGCACCCTGCTCGCGCACGAACTGCGCTCCGCCGCGCTCTCGTGGAATACCTGGGCCGCGGGCGGACTATTCCTGGCGCTCATGGGCGGCATCCATTTCTTTGCGCTCATCGAAGCCAGCCGGGCGCCGGGCGACCGCACGCCCGTCGAGTCCACGCTCTGGTTCTTCTGGCTGCCGCTGCTGTGCGTGTTGCCGCTGCTCACCATGCGCACCTTCGCCGAAGAGCGCCGCTCGGGCACCTTGGCCGCCCTGCTCACGACCCCAGCCAGCGCCACCGCGGTCGTCTGGGCGAAGTTCCTTTCGACCTGGATCGTGTGGGTCGTCTTCTGGCTCCTGTTCACCGTCTTCCCCCTCCTCACCGTCCAACGCCTCGGCACGCCCGGCGACACGCGCCTCGGCGACCCTGCGATCCTCTGGGGCGGACTCTGCTTCATCGCCGTCAGCGGCTTACTGCACGTGGCCATCGGGATCCTCTGCAGCTGCGTGACGCGCTCTTCGGCGCTCGCGGCCCTCCTTGCGTTCATCTGCCTGCTGGCCATGACCGCTGCGGGCGGCGCAATGGAGTCGCTGCCGATTGAAAGCTGGGAGTGGCTGGGCTGGCTGCGCGAACCCGCCGCCCACCTGCGCACCTTCGGTCACCTGCAGGATTTCGCCGCAGGCATTTTAGATTCTCGACCCATCGTGCTGTACGGGACCGGCACCCTGCTCTGCCTAGGCCTGGCGGTGCTCTCCGTGGAGGGGCAGGAGTAAGATGGCTGCCCTGCGCGATGACTTTGGTTCCGTCCGGCCCATCCGTCGGCTCAATCGTCTGACGCAGGCCCTGCTCGCGATCGCCTTGGCGGTCGTCGTCAACTTCCTCGCTTCGCTCCCGGAGTTCCGCCTCCGCCACGACATCACCTCGGACCGTCGTCACTCGCTCGCGCCTGAATCCGCCGAGACCGTCCGGGCCGCAGGCCGGCGGAGTCCGGTCGGCGTCGGTCGCAACCAAGGCTGGGTGAAGGCGGTGCTGATCACCAGCGACTCTTCGGAACCTGCGCAAATCGTTCGCTCGCGCGTGTTGAAACTCCTCGACTCCTACGTCGTGGAATCTGGCCGCGGCGGGCCCGCTTGGTTCGCCATCGAAGTCGCGGGCGCTGGGCGGAACGCGCCGCTTCTCTCCGAACTGGCAGCGCGCCATGGCGCCCCCGACCCTTCCATCGCGCTCATCCTGAGCTGTGGTTCCCGCGCTAAATACGTCAGCTACCGCGAACTCGTGACCAACGAAGGCGGCTTCCGGGGCGAAGAGGCCGTGACCTCCGCGCTCATCGAGGTGACCGAAGACAAGGCCGCCATTTGCTACGTCACCACGGGCCACGGGGAGCTCGGCGTCGAGGATGCTTTGCCTGAACGCGGCATGTCGCTCCTCTCCCGCCAGCTGCGCAACCGCAACTTCGAGGTCCGTCAGCTGAACCTCGCTACGGTCGCCGAAGTGCCACGCGACGCGGCGATGGTCCTGATTGCCGGACCTGTCACCCCTTTCTCCGCCTCCGAGAACGCGCGGCTGAAGAACTACCTTTACGAACGCAATGGCCGCGTACTCGCCATGCTCGACCCAGGACGCGAGCATGGCCTTGAGCCGACGTTGGCAGACTGGGCCATCTTCTCACCCGACAGCGAACTCCAGGAGCCTGACCCGGCACGACGGACCACGGACGGCGACATCGCCCTGATTCGCCTCGAGGACAAGGAGCACCCGCTCACCAAGGTCTTGAAAGAGCAGAATCTCCCGCTCATCGCCTCGCGCATCCGCCCAGCGCGCTTCGACGAAGGGAGCGCCCCGGACAGCACGCTAGGGGTCTGGCAACTCGTCTTCTCTTCCGATGCCGCCTGGGGCGAGACCGACCTCGTCCGCCGACCGGTGAGATTCGACCCTGACCATGACCAACCCGGCCCCGTGTGCCTCGCCGCCGCCGCCGAGCGCGCGACGGGCATTCGCAAGGGTGTCGGCGGCGTGGGCGGGCGTTTCGTCGTCATCGGCACCTCCCAGATCGCCGCCAACCAACGCCTGAACCGCGGAGGCAACCGCGCCTTCGTCACGCAGTGCGCCGCTTGGCTCACCGACCGCGACCGGGCGATCGCCCTCCCGGCCCGGGCGGAGGGCGAATATCAGCTCAACGCCACGGCGTCCGACTTCTGGGCCTTGGCCCTCCACTTCTCGCTGATTCCGCTGGCCGTCCTCGCAGTCGGGCTTGCGGTTTCCTTGTGGCGACGCAGAAGTTGACGTGCTCATGCGGATTTCCCGCACCACCGTCATCTTGCTGGTCGCCAACCTGATTGCCTTCGGGCTCGTCTGGAAAGCCACGTCGGGCCATCGGCCGACGGCCATCGGCCAAACCCAGCTCTTCCCGTCGACGCCGACGAAGCTCATCCTGAGCGAAGGTCCGGAGCGTATCGTGCTTGAAAAGCGCAGTGCCGGCTGGCGCGTGACCGAGCCGTTCGACTGGCCGGCCAATATCTGGACCGTGCAACGCCTGCTCGACGAACTTCGCTTCGTCAGCGCCGAAGCCGGGTTCGACGCAGCCGAGGCTAAAGCCAATGGCTCAAGCCTCAAGGACTACGGCCTCGAAGCACCCCGCTGGACCCTCAAGGTCACCGCCGAGACCGGCGCCGCCGTCGAAGCGAAGATTGGCGTGCAGCCCTCGACTCGCCATCACTTCCTGCTTACCGACGACGGCAAGCGCATCATCCCGCTGCCTGAGGCGATGTCCGCGGCCTTGGCCGCCAAGCCCGAGAGCTACCGCGTCGACAAGATCTTCGAAGTGGCGGACTTCGAAGCCCGTGCGGTCTCCGTCCGCCATCGCACCAAGGACGGCGAAGTCGTGACCGCCCTCACCTCCGAGGCCCGCCCGCGCATCGGACGTCGCGTCCAGCTTCCCGAATGGCGCTTTGAGACCCCTTACGACGCGCTCGCCGACGCGGATGCGACGGCGCGGGCCGTCGCCGACCTCACGAATCTACGCGCGAGCAAATTCGTCGCCCTTGCCGACGACGTCACCGGACTGACCACTCCTACCCTCCGCCTGTCGCTCGAAGGGAATTCCCGCCGCCAGATGCTGCTCGTCGGCAACGCGGCGCCGGGCCAACCCACGATGCTCTGCGCGCGGCTCGAGGACAATAATTCGGTCTTCCTCGTCGAAGCCCGTCTGCTCAACGACTGGTTCGCCGCCCGCGAGATACTCGCGGCCTCCCGGCCCGCCGACTTCGACCCGGCACTCGTCACCGGCTTCACCATCGCCACGGGCGGCCGCACCATCACGTTGCATCGCCTAGAGGGCGCCGCAGCGGAGGCACGCTGGGAAATCCCGGTCGCGCCTGGTTCCACGGCCACCAAACGACGCGAAGCCGACGCCAAGGTTGTCGGTCGTTTCCTTGACGCGGTCTCGCAACTCCGCGCGAGCCGACGCAAAGCCGCCAACGGCAGCGCGAGCGTGCCGGCTGTGATGGCGCTCTCGAATCCGGGCACGGCATCCATCCAAACCTTGGAACTCGAGTTCGGCACGGACCGCATGCTGCTGACCTTCACCGATGATCCGGACAAAGGAGCGGGCACGCGCGTCGTGCATGCCAAGGGTTCGCCGCTCGCAGCGGTCTGCGACGTCTCCCTGCTCAACGGCGGCCACCAGAACGTCGAGCCGCAGGCCTGGCGTAAGCGCGCCGTGGCGGAGCTTCCCCAAGGAGCCCGAGTGAGCGGCCTTCGCCTCACCGCCCGCGGCGATGGCAAGGTCCTCGGCGAAGCACGCCTCGGACCCGACGGCAACTGGGCTGGCTCCGGCCGACTCGACCCCGCCAACTCGCGTCGAGTTGCGGTCGGCCTCGCTGACGTGCGCGCAGCAGAATTCCCCGGACGCGACGTCGGCTCGGGTGGCTGGAAATTTGAAATCCGCGTGACGGACCAGGCGGCCACCGGCGGCGGCGCGGCCAGCGAAACATTCCGGACCTACCTCTGCTCGGCACCTTTAAGCACGCGCTCGCTCCTCATGCGAGACGAAGCGGATGACGACGACTTCATCCTCGATGCCGCCCTCGCCGAGATTCTGATTCCGCTCCTGGCCGAACCCGGCAAATGAAACCAAAGCCGGCGAGTTCCCCTTTCCGCAGGTTCCTGCGCGGACTGACGAACACCTGCCTGCTGCTGCTGCTGCCGGTCCAGCTGACGCTCTGCTGGATCGCCAACCTCGACCATCCTACGAAGCTGCCGGACTTCCTCACGGAACGGATCTCGGCCCGGATCGCCGAGCAAGGCCTGCGCCTGCAGGCGCGCAATTTCTGGATGCTGCCTGACCTGACGTTGGCGGCCGACGACCTGGCGCTCAGCGTCGACGGCATGACGGGCGACGTCTTCACCGCGGCGCGCGTGGAAGTCGCGCTCAGCCCGGCTCTCCTCATCGCCGGCCAGATCGAGCCAACGCAGGTGCGCCTATCCGGCGCCCGTCTCTGGTGCCCTGCCTCCGTCGCCCGCGG
>CALEEU010000262.1 GCA_937875975.1 uncultured Opitutia bacterium
TCTGTTCGCGCCAGGCGACGTAGAGCCAGAAGGCAAGGAAGCCGAAGTAGGCGTCAAACATCGTGGCCAGACCCCACGGCTCGGAGCAGACGGTCTCGAAGCCCTTGATGACGTTGATGCCCTCCTTGCCGGCGAGCGCGGCGTATTTAGGCAGCGAGGTGATCGTCGGCACGGTCGAGGCGTACCACGACACCCAGGTCATGGCGACGAGCACGAGGATGAAGTAGAGGGCGATGGCGCGACGGGAGGTCATGGTGAGAGTATGGAGTATCGGGGAGGAGCGGACTTGGCTTTAGAGTGAGGGTAAGGCGGAGGAAGGCAAACTGTGGAAGAGTGGAGGACTGAATTGAGGACTGAATTGAGGGCCGAATAGAGGGCTGAATAGAGGGCTGAATGGAGCCATTTGGTTTCGAGGTAGGGTCAGTACTGCGTGCTGACCTAGTTTCTTAGGTAGGGCGGCGATTGCCATCGCCGCCGTTCGAGTCCTCAGGTGGGAAGTCGTCGGGTCTTAGCCAGTTTCGACACGTCGTATATCCGTCGGCGATCGGACGCGATGTCATCGCGTCCCTACCCAAGGCAGAGGTACGAACTCAAAGGGAGACCGGAAACCGGTAAGGATGCTGCGGGCATGATGTCCTCAGCCAATCATCCGGTCTCCGGTTTCCCTTTGAGCTTATGTCTCTAAACAAAAAGCCGCCCGGGTGGGCGGCCTGTCTTGCTCCTTGTCCACGTGTCAACTTGCCCACGTGTCCCCTCGCGAGGCTTCGCCTCGCGTTCAGAACGCGCGGCGGAGGCTGATGGCGCCGGAGACGTCGGGTGACTCGCCGCGGCCGGCGGCGTGGACCGTGAAGGAGAGCGTGGTCTGCGCGTCCATGAGGTAATCGAGGTCGAAGCCGAAGCGGGCCTGGTCGCGCACGACGGGGGCGCCGGGGAGCGAGAGGTCGAGCGTGCTGGTAATATCGGTGGCGGTGAGGATGGCCTGGTCGGAGTCGAAGCGGCGGATCCACTCGACCGAGAGGCGGCCACGGAGTTTTTCGGTGAAGGAGCGCGTGGCGGCGATGCCGAGGCGGCCTTCTTCAGCGGTCTGCTTGAGTTCGCCGAAGCTGCCCGCGAACGCGCCACCGGTTTCGGAGTAGGCGTCGGACTGGGCCTTGCTCGTCGAACCGGAGATGTAGCCTTTGATGTCGGCGCCGAGGGCCTTGGTCAGGACCGGGGTGTCGTAGCGCAAGCGGACGGTGGTGCTCTGCAGGTCGGTTTCGCCGTGCGAGTAGTCGATGCCGCCGCCCGTCACGTAGCCACGGTCGGTGACCGAGTGCCAGCTGCCGACAGAAACGAGCACGGAGAAGATGCCGCCGTTATCTTGGATGAAGTCGACCTCGCCGACGAGATAGCGGCCATCGGTCGAGCCGGAGCCGCCGTTGGCCATGTCGCGGTCTTGGCGGCCGTAGCCCGCGCCGATGCCGAGGAGCACGCCGGGGGCGGTTTCGAAGGTCGCGCCGGCTTCGCCGGAGCGCGTGATCAGATCGCGGGAGCGCGAGCTCGAGGCGACGTCGCCCGTCACCCAATACGAACGGCCGCGGCCGAGTTCGGCCAGCGGGCGGTGGTGGGCGCCTTCCATGAAGGTACGGGACAGTTCGAGTCCGGTCGAAAGGGTGGAATGCACGCCGCCGACGGAGCCCAGCCAGTCCTGGACGTCGAGCATCACGCGATGCGAGTAAAGGAAGGCGCGGGTTTGCCCGTTGGCGAGGTCGGATTCCCCCACGACGACCGCGCCATTCGCGGAAACACCCCAGGCATAGGAATAGTCCCCACCGAGGGTGCCGAGGTCGACCATGCCGGCGGAGGTCCAGCGGAAGGCGCGACCTTGGTTGCTGGCGTTATTAGCGTAACCGACGACAACGGCGCCATCGGCGGAGGCGGCCCGGGCGATAGAGTAATTCCCGCCGAAGGTGCCGAGGTCGACCATGCCGGCGGAGGTCCAGCGGAATGCGCGGGTTTGCCCGTTGGCGAGGTTGGCATCCCCCACGACGACCGCGCCATTCGCGGAGACGGCCCGGGCGTAAGAGAAATTCCCGCCGAGGGTGCCGAGGTCGGTCATCCCGCCGGCGGAGGTCCAGCGGAAGGCGCGAAGTTGGTTGCCTGCGTCCCGGGCGTAACCCACGACGACGGCGCCATCGGCGGAGACGGCTTCGGCGCCAGACCACGGACCGCCGAGGGTGCCTAGATCGACCATGCCGGCGGAGGTCCAACGGAACGCGTGATCTAACCCGATGGCGTCATAGGCACGACCGACGACAACGGAGCCATCGGCGGAGACGGCCCGGGCGTAAGAGTAATTCCCGCCGAGGGTTCCTAGATCGACCATGCCGGCGGAGGTCCAACGGAACGCGTGATCTAACCCGCTGGCGAGGTCGGATTCCCCCACGACGACCGCGCCATTCGCGGAAACACCCCAGGC
>CALEEU010000263.1 GCA_937875975.1 uncultured Opitutia bacterium
GGCTGCAGGACGTGATACTTCAGGCCAGGCGCGAGACGCTTGAGTTCTTCCTGCACCTTGACGACGACGGTCTCGTAAGAGGACATGGCGTAGTGCGGGTACTGGGGCATCACGAACAGGTCATCGATGCCGGCGGCAAGGACCTTCTCGACGGCTTCGGCGCAAGAGGGCGTGCCGTAGCGCATGCCCATGATCACCGGCAGGCCCGTGGCCTTCTCGAGCTTGGCGCGGAGCTTGTCAGTCGTGACCACCAAGGGCGACCCTTCGGGGGTCCAGACGCTGGCGTAGGCGGCGGCGCTCTTCTTCGGGCGGGTGCGGAGGATGATGCCTTCCAGCAAAAGCCAGCGGAGCGGGGCCGGGTAGTCGATGACGCGGTCATCGTTCAAGAATTCACGCAGGTAGTCACGCACGTCAGGCACGGCAGTGCTCTTCGGCGAACCAAGATTCAGCAGCAGGATACCTTTACGGGACATAAGGGCAAAAGAGGCGGGACGTCGGACGATGTCAAACGCCAGAGGCAACCACGGTGTCGACGACGGCCTGGAAGGTCTCAATCCGGGCCTGCGGCGTGATGCCGTGGCCGAGGTTGAAGATATGCCCGGGGTCGCCGGCGTTATCGGCCAGGACGGCCTGGGTCGCGGCGGCGGCGGCGGCGGGCTCGCCGGTCATGAACTCGGGGTCGAGGTTGCCCTGCAGGCAGATCGGGCGACCGGCCAGCTGGCGCACCTGCGAAAGCGGCATAGTCCAGTCGACACCGAGACACGGCACGCCGGTCTGGGCGAGCGCGGCGGCCTGCGGAGACTTGCCCTTGGCGTAAAGGATGACGGGGGCGCCGGCGGGGAGGCGTTCGAGCACCGCACGGATATAGCGCAGCGAGAACTCCTCATAGTCGGCACCGGTGAGCGCGCCGGCCCAGCTATCAAAAATCTGGATCGCGTCGGCGCCGGCGGCGAACTGGCGGGTGAGGTATTGCGCGACGGCGTCGGTCAGGATCTCGAGGATGCGGTGCATCATCTTCGGGTCGGCCTTGATCAGCGCCTTGGTCTTCGGGAAGTCTTCGGAACCGCCGCCTTCGACGAGATAGCAGGCGAGCGTCCAAGGCGAACCAGCGAAACCGAGCAGGGTCTTATTCAGGCCGAGCTCCTTGCGCAGGATGGCGAGGGCGTCGTAGACGTATCGCAGACGGTCAGCGGCGCCTTCGAGTTTCAGCGTAGCGACGTCGGCCGGGGAGGCCAGCGCGCGCTCCATGGCGATACCGCCTTCGTCGCGGAAACGGTATCCGACGCCCAAGGCTTCAGGAATGACTAGGATGTCCGAGAAAAGAATCGCCGCGTCGAGCTGCGGAAAACGGCGGAGCGGCTGCAGCGTGACCTCGACCGCAAGTTCAGGCGTGCGGACCATCGTGACGAAATCCGACTTCGCCTTGAGGGCGCGGTATTCGGGCAGGTAACGACCGGCCTGGCGCATGATCCAGACCGGAGCCCGGTCATGGGGTTGTCGGCGGAGGGCGGCGAGAAAGCGGTCGCGGGAGTTCATCAGGACCCCTTCAGCCAATCCTGCGGCTTTAGATAATGCGAGATTAGACGTTCCTCCGGGGTGCCGGCAACGGGCTGGTGGCAATAGTGCCACTGCACGCGGGGCGGGAGGGACATCAGGATAGACTCGGTCCGGCCGCCAGACTGGAGGCCGAAGATCGTCCCCCGGTCGAAGACGAGGTTGAATTCGACGTAGCGGCCGCGGCGGACTTCCTGCCAGTTACGCTCGCGCTCGCCATAGGGGGTGTCCTTACGGCGGCGCAGGATCTCGGCGTAGGCCGGACCGAAGGCATCGCCGACCTTCTGCATCATCGCGAAGGCCGCCTCGAAACCGCCCTCGGTGAAGTCGTCGAAGAACACGCCGCCGACCCCGCGCTGCTCCTGACGGTGCTTGAGCAGGAAGTAGTCGTCGCACCAAGCCTTGAACTTAGGATGGTACGCGCCCGTGGCTTCGCGCGCGGCGCGGTGCCAGGAAGCCGCGTCTTCATCGAAGCCGTAGTAAGGCGTCAGGTCGAAGCCGCCGCCGAACCACCAGACCGGATCAGGACCATCGGTGCAGAAGAAGCGCACGTTCATGTGCGACGTCGGGCAATAAGGATTGAGCGGATGCTGGACGACCGAGACACCCATCGCGCGGAAGCCTTTGCCGGCGAGATCCGGGCGAGCGATGGTGGCGGAAGGAGGCAGCGCGTGGCCACGGACGTCCGAGAAGGCCACCCCGCCCTTTTCGATCA
>CALEEU010000264.1 GCA_937875975.1 uncultured Opitutia bacterium
TTCCGCTCTTTCGCCCCATCCTTCTTCGCCGGAGCCGAAGAAAACGGGTCCGGACGGATCGTCTCGCGACGGCCGTCGGAAAAAGTCGTCACCTGGTTGCCGAACGGATCCGTGCGCGTCGTAGCGCGGGTGCCGTCGCTGTAACTCGTGGTCGAGCCGCCGAACGGATCGGGCCGGGTGGTCGCCGTCACCCCATTGCTGAAACGGGTCGACGAGCCGCCGAAGGGGTCGGGTCGCGTGGTCGCCGTGACGCCGTTACTGTAGCGCGTGGCAGAGCCGCCGAAGGGGTCGGGCGTCGTCACGGCGGTCACGCCGTTATCGTAGCGGGTCTGCGTGCGGCCGAACGCATCGGTGCCCTTGACGCCGGACTTTGGGGCTTCGCCCGTGCGGGGCGCGGCCTTCACTTCCGCCGCTGGCTTCGCCGCCGGCTTCACCGCGGCTCGGGCGGCGTCCTTACGGGCGGCATCTTTCTTCGAATCGGTGGGTGCCGCGAAAAGCATGACGGTTCCTAGAGTGCCAAGGAGGAGGAACGTCTTCATAGGGATGATTCTATTAGAAACCAAAGGAGGCCGGACGCAAGCCACGGCCTTGTGAAAACAAGAAGGGCGGGCACCTCGCGGTGCCCGCCCTTCCGTTGGTGCGACCGAAGTCGCTTAGGCGATGACCTTATCGACGACCTTACCGAAGTTGTCGGTGAGGCGGAAGTCGCGGCCGTTGTAGCGGAACGTGAGCTTGGTGTGGTCGAAGCCGAGGAGGCGCAGGATCGTGGCGTGCAAGTCATGCACGTCGACGCCGTCAGCAGCGACCTGGGAGCCGATTTCGTCGGTCTCGCCGTAGTGCATGCCGCCCTTGACGCCGCCGCCAGCCATCCAGCAGCAGAAAGCCTTACCGTGGTGGTCGCGACCGGAAGCTGCGTTGACGCGGCCCGCGGTGGTCGGGGTGCGGCCGAATTCTCCGCCCCAGATGATGAGAGTCTGGTCGAGGAGACCGCGCTGCTTAAGGTCGGCGATGAGAGCGGCAGCCGGGCCGTCGATGGCTTCAGCCTTACCAGCGATCGCCGTGAAGAGGTTCGTGTGGTGGTCCCAACCGCCGGCATCGACCTGAACGAAGCGGACGCCGCGTTCGACGAGGCGACGGGCGCAGAGGAGCTTGGCGCCGAGGTCGGACTTGCCGTACATCTCGCGGGTCTTTTCGGACTCCTTAGAGATGTCGAAAGCGTCGGTCGCGGCAGTCTGCATGCGGAACGCGAGCTCGAAGGACTCGATGCGGGCCTCAAGCTGCTCGTCCTTCTGGACGGTCTGCATGTGGCGCTGGTTCAGCTGGCGGACGAGGTCGAGCTGCTTGCGCTGCGCGTCCTGCGTGGTGAATTCGCTCTGGAGGTTGGCGATGATCTTGTTCGCCGGGGCACCCGGGCGGAACGAGGTGCTCGCACCCTGGAAGAGGGAAGGAAGGAAGGCCGAAGCGCGGGCGTCGGAGCTGCCACCGAGGGAGACGAAGCCGGGGAGGTCCTGGCTTTCGGTGCCGAGACCGTAGAGGACCCAGGCGCCGAGAGAAGGCTTGGAGAGAATCGCCGAGCCAGTGTGCATCAGCTTGGCGGCCGGACCGTGGGCCGGGAGATCCTGGTGGAGCGAGCGGATGACGCACATCTCGTCGGCGACGCCTTGAAGCTTCGGGAAGATTTCGCTGATCTCGAGGCCGGACTTACCGGACTTCTTGAATTCGAAAGGCGACGGGAAGAGCACGCCGTTCATGCCAGCGGCGGACATGTCGGCGAGTTCCTTCATCTTCGGCTTCGGATCGAAGGTATCGAGGTGCGAAGGAGCACCGCCGGCGAAGATATGGATGACGTGCTTCGCCTTGGCGGCGAGGGGAGCCTTGCGCGGCTTGAGGTTGGCCATGACCTCGGCGTGAGCGTCGCTGACCATGTACTCGGACACCATGGTGCCGAAGGCGAGCGCACCCATGCCGAGACCGGTCTGGCGGAGGAAATCGCGACGAGAGTTGGCGGTCGGCACGTAATTGCCGCAGTTGGAGTCTTTCATTGTGGGGATTGGGTTAGGAGTAAGATTGGGGGGTGATTTTGAGAATTCAAACTAGATTGCTAGAGTAAGGTGATCAATTCAGGTACACGAATTCGTTCGAGCAGACCATCGACTGGGCCAGCATGACCCAGGGGTTGGAAGGCACCTTACGGTCGACTTTTTCCGTGTTATTCACGATTTTTCCGCCTTTAACTGAGGTTTCGATCTTCACCACGGGGCTGGACTTGGTGGCGACCGCGGCAGCGGCCTTGGCCTTGGCGGCCTTATCGGCCCTCGCTTTGGCTACCTTGTCGGCCTTGGGCGAGGCGGGGGGCTCGTCGATATACCCGGCGATACGGGCCACGAACTCGCGGGCGATTTGGCGCTCCTGCACGGTCGGCGAACGCTGGTACATGATGCGATAAAGCTGAGTCACACGCTCGTCATCGGAACTGGCCTTGGTCATCTCAGGGCGAGCGTTGACGTTACGGGCGACCTCGACCGCCAGCGGATTGTTCATGAAGAA
>CALEEU010000265.1 GCA_937875975.1 uncultured Opitutia bacterium
GGTGGCGGGAGATGCATTTTCAGGTCTCAGGTCTCGGCCATCGGGTATCAGGTTCGGGTGTTCGGGTTCGGGTGCAGGTCTCGGGTGCGAACTCGGAATTCATCGACGATGAATCATTGAATCATCCGCCACCCGCCACCTGGGGCTGCCACCCGCCACCCGGGAATGGTTAGGGTCCAGCCCTAGCCCAAGCCCTGGCCCTAGCCCTTCTTGCTCTCTGTTCTCTTTGGAGTTAGGAATCTGGCCATGGCCTTACCCCCTCTGCCTGAAAACCTCCGTGCCCGGCGTGATTTTCTCCGGCAGGTGGCGCTGGGGGCGGCGATGTTCGCAGTGCCGGGCGCGTTCGCCGAGGCGCTGACCCGCACGCCGAAGCAGACCGAGGGACCGTTCTATCCCGACAAGCTGCCGCTCGATACCGACAACGACCTGATCATCGTGAACAACGGCGTCACGCCGGCGGTCGGCGAGATCGCCTGGCTGTCGGGTCGCATCCTCGACGAGCATGGCGATCCGGTGCGCAACGCGTTGGTCGAGATCTGGCAGGCTGATAACAACGGAGCCTATATCCATACCAAGACCGGCAACGCTGCGAAGCGGGACGGCAACTTCCAGGGCTTCGGTCGCTTCCTCACTGGCTCCAATGGCGAGTACGTCTTCCGTACCATCAAGCCCGTGCCCTACAACCCGCGCACCCCGCACATCCACCTCGCCGTCAGGATCAAGGGCAAGAAAGAGCTCATCACCCAATGCTACATCAAGGGCCACGAGATGAATGAGAAGGATGGGGTCTTCAAAGGCATCAAGGATGCCAAGCAGCGCGAGAGCGTCACGCTCGCCTTCGATCCGCTCAAGGGATCCAAGGCCGGCGAGCTTTCTGCGCGATGGGATGTGGTGTTAGGGTTTACGCCGGAGGGGTGACGAGGCAGGGACAGCACCACGTGCTGTCCTAGGTGCAAAAGTGCAAATCGGCCTGCGGCCTGTGCAAAGGTGCAAAAGTGAGAAGCGGTCGTTTCTGGTGGCAGGTGGCGGGGAATATGCCTCGGGGTAGGGACGTGATGACATCACGTCCGTTCGAGGCGGAGAATTTGTGTGTCGAATGAGCTAGGCTAAGAACCGACGAATTCGCGTCTTCGGTTTCAAACGGATGCGATGGCAATCGCATCCCTACCTAAAGAGTCCGCCACCCGCCACCTGGGGCTGCCACCTGCCACCCGAAAGTGACAGCATTTCACTCGCCCACAAAAAAGCCCCCGAGGACGGGGGCTTTGGGAGGACAGCACGTGGTGCTGTCCCTACCTCGAAGCAACCTTACTTCGCGCGGGCTTTGACGAAATCGATATTAGCCTTCACCTGGGGAACGCTGTCCTTCCAGTCGTTCTCGTGCTCGACGGAGATATGGCCGTCGAACTTCTGGCGGATGAGCTCCTTGAGGCAGCCGTCGATATCGCAGACGCCCTTGCCGGCGACGACGACCGAGGCCTTATGGCCGAACTCGGACTTGTCCTTGAGGTGTACGCTGACAACGCGTCCTTCGAGGACCTTGAGGGCCCAGACTGAGCTCAGATTCGACGTAGCCCAGTGACCGAGGTCGGCGCAGGCGCCGACGCGGGCGTCGCGGCTTTCGACGACGCCGAGGATGTAGAGAGGATCCCAGACCTTATACTTCGGGTCGATCGTGCCGTCCTTCGTGATGCGGGTGCCGTGCTCGTGGAAGGCGACCTTGATGTCGAACTCGATCGCGGCGGATTCCCAGTGGACGACCTGTTCGGTGGCTTCAGTGCAGACGGCGTAGAGCCCCATCTTCTTGGCGAAGGCCATGATGGCGTAGACCTCTTCCTTGGTCTTGGCGCCGACGACACCATAGTTGACGGCGTGCACGCCCTGGCGGGCGAGCTCGGCTTTGATTTCAGCCATGGTCTCAGCGGACATCGAGTGGTGGGTCTTCTCCTTCGAACCTGGCTTCACGGACTGTCCGGGGAAGAGTTCGATGACGTTGCCGCCGGCTTCCTTGGTCTTGGCGATGGCTTCGAAGAAGGAGAACTCCTTGAAGGTGTAAGCCTGGGAGCCGACGAACCAACCGTTCTGGCGGAAGGACTCGGGAATCGGATCGGCGCTGACGCAGGCGGCAGCGGCGAGGGCGAGGAGGGTGAGGAAACGCATGGGTGTGGGGTGTAAGGACAGAGTAAAGCCCCCCAAGGTTCCCTAGGTCAAGAACCCCTCGTTCGCAGTGTGGCGGAAAAGCCCCCTTTTAGGTCCTATCGGACATGTTTTTCACCGAACTCTGGTCGGCGCTCCGTGACTGGTGGCAAGGCCGGTCCGCGCCGACCGATCTTGGCGCCCGAGGCGAGCGTCTCGCCGAGGCGCACTATCTCCGGCAAGGCGGCCGATGCCTCGCGATGAACTGGCGACACGGCCGCGATGAACTCGATCTCGTCGTTCTCGAAGGCGAGGTGCTCGTCTTCGTCGAGGTTAAGACACGGACGGCAGAATTCGGCGGGGAAGGGTATTGGGCCGTGAATCGGCGGAAAAAGCGGGCTTTGCGGCGGGCGGCGGCTGGTTGGATGCAACAAATCAGGGGTGCGTGTCATACGCGCTTCGACGTCGTGGAAGTTCTGGTTTGCAAGAAAGGCACCGTCCGCCTCCTTCAACACCGTGGCGAAGTCCTCTTCGGACGTCGCCGCTTCTAGACTCCGATGTCCGACACCGACCGTCATCCGTTCCTCTCTGGCCTGAGCAAGCACCGCGGTGCCCAGCCCACCTGCGTGGTCATCTTCGGCGCCTCTGGCGACTTGGCTGCCCGCAAGCTCCTACCTGCCCTTTATAACCTGGCCGTCGACAGCCTGCTCCCGGCCGACTTCCACCTGATCGGCTTCGGCCGCAAGCCCATCCCGGACGCTGAGTTCCGTACCCAGGCCGCCGCCGACCTCAAGAAGTTCTCCCGCCGCGAGTTTCGCCCCGACATCTGGAAGCGCATCGAAGACAATACCACCTACCAAGCCGGCGGCTACGATGACCCGGCCGCCTTCGCCGCCCTGAAGGAACAGATCGCCGCCGCCGAGAAGCGCGCCGGTCGTCCCCTGCAACTCGTCTTCTACGTCTCGACTCCTCCCTCGGTCTTCGAGCCGATCCTGGAGAATCTCGGTCAGTCCGGCCTCGCCGCTCGTGGCGTCGGCACTGACCTCGAGAGCAAGGTCATCATCGAGAAGCCGTTCGGCAAGGACCTCGCTTCAGCGGTCCACCTCAATGCCGTCGCCGCCCGTAATTTCCGCGAGTCGCAGATTTTCCGCATCGACCACTACCTCGGTAAGGAGACCGTCCAGGATCTCCTCGTCCTGCGTTTCGCCAACCCGATCCTCGAGCCGCTCTGGAACCGTCGCCACGTCGACCACGTCCAGATCACCGTCGCCGAAGAGCTCGGCGTCGGCACCCGCGGGGGTTATTACGACGGCAGTGGCGCCACGCGCGACATGCTGCAGAACCATACCATGCAGCTCCTCGCGCTCGTCGCGATGGAACAGCCCCGCTCGCTTTCCGCCGAGCATATCCGCGACGAGAAGGTCAAACTCCTCGAGTCCATCCAGCCGCTGCGCCTCGGCGACAATGCGGACGCCGTCCGCGCCCAATACGCCGAAGGCCTCTCCGCCGGTGAGAAAGTCCCCGGCTACCTGACCGAGAAGGACATCCCGAAGGATTCTGCGACCGAGACCTTCTGCGCGCTGCGCTTCTCGATTGAAAACAGCCGCTGGTCCGGCGTGCCGTTCTACATGCGCTCCGGCAAGCGCCTCGCCCGCCGCGTCTCCGAGATCGCCATCCAGTTCAAGCAGCCCGAGTCCGGCCTCTTCGCCGGCGACGCCCGCTACGACCTCGCTCCGAATCGACTCGTCATCCAAATCCAGCCCGACGAAGGCACGACGCTCGTACTCAATTCCAAGGTGCCCGGCCTCGAGCCGCGCACGCAGCCGGTCCGCCTTAGCTTCCGCTACGCGACCACCTACGGTTCCAACACGCCCGAAGCGTATGAGCGCCTGATCCTCGACGGTATCGTCGGAGATCGCACGCTCTTCATCCGCGGCGACGAGACTGAAGCATCCTGGCGTCTGTTCACGCCGCTCCTCCAGAGCTGGCAGCAGCAGGGTCAAGAAGGCATGGAAACCTACGCCGCCGGCTCCTGGGGTCCCGCAGGCGGCGACGCCCTCTTGGCCGCCCACGGCCACGCCTGGCGCAACGCCGGCCGTTGATCATGGCCCATCCGCTGATCGACGCGCTCCCGGGTTTCCCGGTCAAGATCTCCGCCGTTCTCCCGTCGCTCGACAAGGCATGGGCCGACGAGGGCGAGGAAGCCGCGCGCGCTTCGCAGATGAACCTCGTGCTGATGTTCGGCGCGGGCGTCTCGCCGGAAGATGCGCAGGCCCGCTTCGACGAAGCGATTCGTTTTGCTCAGCGTTATCCGTGCCGCTTGGTCATCCTCGCCGCGCGACCCGCCGCCGAGGCCGCCGCCGCGCTCGAGGCCAAGGTCAACGTTCTCTGCTTCTTTGATCCGTCGCGCCGCGGTAAGCGTTGCTGCGAAGCGCTCATGCTCGCGCACGGCGCGCCGACCGCTGAACTTGAGTCACTCGTCTCGACTTGGCTCGAAGGCGACCTCCCGGTCAACGTCTGGGCCCACGGCGTGACCGTCGACGAATTCAAGCCTTGGCTCGCGTGGATTTCTCGTTGTCGTCGCGTCGTCGCCGATCGCTCTCTCGTGGGCGACGAATTCTTCAAACTCGCGTTCCCCAATCCGAAGTCCGTCCGCGACCTCGCCGTCGCGCGCTGCTTACCGGTACGTCAGGCACTCGGCCAGTATCTCGCCGCGCACGCCCCGGCCGAACTGGTCCGTGGCCTGCGTTCCGTCACGGTCAACCACGGTACCGGTCTCCGCGGCGAGGCCGCTGGCGTGCTGGAATGGATGCGCGGCTGCCTGACGCATTGCGCCGGCCTCTCCCGCTCGCACCTTGCCGCCGAATTCGCGATCACCTCGCAGCCGCCGCTCGGTGACAACCTTGATGCCGAGTGGGTCTACGCCGATGGCGCCCGTTTCTCGTGGGAACATGCCGACAAGGGAACCCGCGCGATCATCACCTTCACGCGCAGCCGTCAGTCGGCGCCGGTCACCCAGCGCGTCGCGCTGATGGGAGCCCCCGAAGCCCTGTCCGAAGCGGTGTTCTTTTAAGAGGTGGTAGCGGTTGGCGGTAAGCGGTTAGCGGATGGGAGATGCAAGGGAGACCAGAAGGTGTCTCTTCGTTCGCCGCATGGTGAACGCAGGGTAGGGGCGGGACTACGTCACGCCCGAAGGCACGGCGTAGCCTTGCCCCTACCTTCGGCCACCGTTCGGCGGCCGTCACCCTTACGCTACTCCATTCTCTCGCATCCAGGCGGCCATCAGCTGGAAAGCCTTGGCGCGGTGGCTGATGGAATCTTTCTTGGCGGCGCTGAGCTCACCGAAGGTGCGATCCTCGTTGGCAGGTACGAAGAGGGAATCGTAGCCGAAGCCTTCCGTGCCGACCTCGGCTTCGAGAATCTTGCCCCAGCACTGGCCGACGAACTTGCCCACTTCCTGATTAGGCCCGAGGAGTGCGAGGTGACATTCGAAACGTGCGCCACGCTTATGGAGAGGAGCTTTCTTCATGGCTTCGAGGAGCTTCGCGCGGTTCTGCGCATCGGTCGCACCGACGCCGGCATAGATCGCGGAGTCGACGCCGGGACCGCCTTGCAGCGCGTCGCAGCACAGGCCGCTGTCATCGGCAAGCACCCAGGCCTTGCGGGGCGCGATCGCCCGCAGGGCTTCGCCCTTCAGGCGGCAGTTGCCGTTGAAGGTACCGGTGATCTCTTCCACGTAGGGCATGCCGCCGAGTTCCTTCGCGGAGCGCACGCGGACGTCGAGGCGCGCCTTGGCGAACATCCGGCCGAATTCCTCGGCCTTGTGCGCATTGCCCGTCGCCAGAAAGATATCCATGGCGGGAATGTGAGCACGTGGGAATGGGAAGGCAAGGGATAGGGGTGGAGGAAAGGTCTTGGCGGCTGGCGGTTAGCGGTTGGCGGTTTGGATAATGAAAGAGGCTGGGATTCAGCTGGCAGGGGGCGGGTGGACATCAGGCCGCCGGATGGTGGCCGGAGGGTAGGGTCGCGGCTACGCCGTGACCAAGGGCGTGACGTAGTCCCGCCCCTACCTTGCGTTCACCATGCGGCGAACGCCTGGCCCTGGCCCTAGCCCTAAATGGATTGTTTCCGCCCCCTTCCTCCACCAAGGTATCCTCAGTGCTTGGCCTAACCGCCAACCGCTAACCGCCGTCTCCCAACCGCTTCCGTCCCTTGTCCCTCCGCTGCCTCATCACCGCCGGTCCTACGCGCGAGTTCTTCGACCCGGTTCGCTTCATCAGCAACCCGTCGACGGGCAAGATGGGCTTCGCCTTGGCGACAGCGGCGAAGGAAGCCGGCTGGTCGGTCGATCTCGTCGCTGGCCCAGTCTCCTTGCCTGAGCCCGCTGGCGTGATGGTCTACCCGGTCGTCACCGCCGCCGAGATGCAGCGTCAGACCGACGCCTTGTTCGGTGCGTGCGATATCCTAATCATGACGGCCGCGGTCAGCGACTGGCGTCCGAAGTCGACTGCGCCGCAGAAGATGAAGAAGGACGGCCAGGGCCTTACCGTCGAGCTCGAGCCCGTGCCCGACATCGTCACCGCCCTCGCCGAAGAGCGCCGCACCGACCAGTTCCTCGTGGGCTTCGCTGCCGAGACCGAGAACGTCGAAGCCAACGCCCTCGATAAACTTGAGCGCAAGGGGCTCGACCTCATCGCTGCCAATTCCGTCGCCGGTTCCGAAGGAGCCTTTGGTTCCGACCACAATAAGCTCATCCTCCTTGGTCGAAACGGCTTCCGCGAAGTCCTCGGTCCAGCCTCCAAGGCCGCCGTGGCCCGCCAGCTCATCGACGTCATCGCCCGCCTCGTCGCGGCGCGCGCCTCCTGACATGGCCCGCCGTCGCTTCAGTCCTCTTGATCGCGTGCTGGGCCGCATCGACGACCTGGACGCGCAGAATCTGGCAATCCTCGCCCGCCGCCTTGAGCGCGAGCGTGACCTCATGGAGACGGTCTTGGACACGCTTCGCGAAGGCGTGCTCGTCCTCTCGCATGACGGTGCCATCGAATACGCCAACGCCTCCGCTGTCCGCCTGCTGGGCGTGAGCCAGGAAGACGCCAACGGTGCCGAGTTGCGCCGCCTTTCGCCCGACATCGCCCTGGCCCTTGAGCTCCCTGAGACTGTTGGTGCGCTCACCCGCGAGCTCGAGGTCCGTTATCCGGAGCCTCGCCTGCTGAATCTCCACCTCACGCGCGTCGGTGAGCAGCAGGGGGCGGAACGCGCCCGCCGCGTGGCGGTGCTCAGCGACGTCACCAAGGAACGCGTCCAGACCGAAGACCGCGTGGAGAGCGAGCGCATCGACTCCATCGTCTCCCTGGCCGCCGGCGTTGCCCACGAGGTCGGTAATCCCCTGAACGCGATCGGCATCCACCTTCAGCTCCTCCAGCGCGAGGCCGCCAAGCTCGGCGATTCGCCCGCCGCCATCAAGGTACGCAAGGCTGCCGAGGTCTGTCAGAGCGAAATCAACCGCCTGGACGGTATTGTCCGCGATTTCCTCGGCGCCGTCCGCCAGACCCCGCCGAACCTCACCGATACCGACCTCGTCACCGTCGTCGCCGAAGCCACTGGCCTCCTCCGTGAGCAGATGGAGCAGCTTGGCGTGCGCGTCTCGCTCGACGTCCCGGGTGAGCTCCCGCTCATCTTCGGAGACCGTAACCAGATTAAGCAGGCTCTCTTCAATGTGATGAAGAACGCGCTCGAGGCCATGGACCGCGGCGGCGACATCCACGTTAAGCTGACCTCCGACGACGAGTGGGTCGTGCTTTCCATCCGCGACACGGGGGTGGGTATCCCGGCCGACAAGCTGACCCGGATCTTCGACGCTTATTACACCACCAAGGCCTCCGGTGGTGGTATCGGTATGCTGATTCTCCTCCGTATCCTGCGGGCCCACGGTGGCACGGTCGATATCCAGAGCACCCCGGACGTCGGAACGACCGTAATCCTGCGATTCCCCCTCAAACATCGCCGGGTCCGCACGCTGGAAGCCCCGAAGGCTTGAAACCAGTCCGCGGTTCCGTTGTCTTAACTCCATCCCTTCCCATGAAGCACCTCGCTCTCTGCCTCCTCGTCCTCCCGCTCGGCCTCTGCGCTGAAGATAAGGAACTCCCGCTCGTCCTGCCGAAGTCCGTCGCCCTCGGCACGCCGCGCCCGATGAAGATCAATAATCTCGAGCCGGTCTCCTCCGTGCCGCGTAAGCTACCCAAGGTGCCCGCCGCGGCGGTCAATCTCGCCCAGGGTTGCAACGTCACCTCCAGCGCTCGCGAAGCCGCGGCTGGCGATTTCTCCTATCTCACCGACGGCGATAAGGGCGGCGAAGAAGGTTTCGAAGTCGAACTCCCGCGTGGTGCCCACTGGGTACAGGTCGACCTGACCAAGTCCGCTGAGATCAGCGCCATCGCCCTCTGGCACTTCCACCGCGAACGCCGCGTGTACTTCAATGTCATCGTCCAGATCTCTGATGACTCCGCCTTCAAGAAGGACGTCACCACGGTCTACAATAACGACGCCGAAGGCGAACTCGGCCTGGGCAAGGGCAAGGACTACTGCTACTACGAGTCCAACGAAGGCCGCGTGATCCCGGTCGCCGCCGTCAAGGGTCGCTACGTCCGCTTCTACTCCAAGGGCAACTCCGCCGGCCCCTCGAACGACTATATCGAGACCGAAGTCTGGGGCGTCCCGGCTAAGTAAGGCGGGACTTTGCTTGAATCGGGCGGGCTAGCCCGCACCTTGAAGCTGTGAAGGTCATCCGAGCCAAGTCCGCGGGTTTCTGTTGGGGCGTCGAACGCGCCATCGATATCGCCCGCGAATACGCGCAGAAGGGCCGCCATCCCGTCTACACCGACGGCCCGTTGATCCATAACCGCCAGATGATGGAAGTCCTCACCGGCGAGGGTATCCGTGAGGTCGGCGATTACCGCAGCGAGACGAAGCTCGAGGTCTCACAGTCCACCGACGCCGACGCCGTCATGGTCGTCCGCGCGCACGGTATCTCGCCTGAACGCCGCGAATACCTGAAGTCGCTCGGCATGGAATTCCGCGACGCCACCTGTCCCGACGTCGGCATCATCGCCGGCAAGGTGCGCATGCATGCGCGCAAGGGCTATGCCACCGTCATCTTCGGCGACCCCAAGCACCCCGAGGTTATCGGCCTGCTCGGCTACGCCGAAGGGAATGGACATGTCATCACTTCTGAAGCCGAAATCGATGCGTTGCCGGAGCTCGGCGCAAAGGTCTGCATGGTCTCCCAGTCGACGATGTTCACCGATGAGTTCGAGAAACTTGCCGCGCGTCTGAAGGCCCGCTTCGCGCCGACCCTCGTTTTCGATACCATCTGCGGTGCCACCAAGGACCGACAGGCGGATATCCTCGAACTCCAGAAGCAGGGCTGCCAGGCCATCGTCGTCATCGGTGGCCGCCATTCGGCGAACACCGTCAAGCTCGCCAAGCTCGTCGAGATCCAAGGCCTGCCTTGTTTCCACGTCGAGACCGCGGCCGAGCTCGACTTCGCCGCGCTCGCTCGCTTCGGCACCGTCGGCGTGACGGCCGGCGCTTCGACGCCCGCTTTCCTGATCGACGAAGTCTGCGTCCAGTTGGAAAAGGCCGCTTAAGCCCAGCGGGGCGGGGGTGGGCGTTCCAATTGACGCGTAAAATTATCAAAAGACTTCCCCCTACCGACTTGCGGGGTCGGGGTGAGGGGGTAACTTAGGGGTCAACATGAGCGCAATCGTCTCCGTCATCTTCGTCATCCTCGCCGTCATCGTCGGCGCCCTAATCATCGCCGCCATCTGGGGTGTCGGCATCTACAACAGCCTCGTCGCCCTGCGGAACGCCTGTAAGAACGCCTTCGCTCAGGTCGACGTGCAGCTCAAGCGCCGCCACGACCTGATCCCGAACCTCGTCGAGACGGCTAAAGGCTACATGGCCCACGAAAGCGGCACGCTCACCGCCGTCGTCGAAGCCCGCGCCAAGGCCACCCAGGCCAACGTCCGTTTCGCCGGCAACCCGAACGACCCGGCCGCCATGCGCGACCTCAGCCAGGCCGAAGCCGGCCTGAGCGGCGCCCTCGGCCGCCTCATGGTCGTCTCCGAGCAGTATCCTGAGCTCAAGGCCGACGCCACCATGCGCACCCTGATGGAAGAGCTCTCCTCGACCGAGAACCGCATCGCCTTCTCCCGCCAGGCCTTCAACGACGCCGTCTTGTTCTATAACAACGGCCGCGAAGTCTTCCCGCAGGTCTTCATCGCGAACGCTTTCGGCTTCACCGCCGCCGAGTTCTTCAAGATCGAAGATCCCGTCGAAAAGGTCGCCCCGAAGGTCGCTTTCTGATCTTTTAAACATCCTCCGATTATGAGCATCTTCGCCACCCTTAACCCTGAGCAATTGGGGCGCGTCCAGCGTGCTCGCAATGTCGTCTCACCTTTCGAGATCGGGGTCTGCCTCACTCAGTCCTTCGAAGCGCTGAAGCGGGATTTCTGGAACATCGTCCTCGTCAATTTCCTTTGGATGCTCCTGAGCTGCTTCATCATCACGATCCCTCCGCTCGCGGTCGGCATGTGCCGTTTCAACGAAAAGGCTCTCCGCGGCGAGTCCGCCCGGTTGGACGACCTCTTCAGCGGCTTCAACGATTTCGGCGTATCTTGGCTGATGCTGCTGGTCATGATCCCATTCTTGATCGTGGCTTTCGTGCTCTGCTATCTGCCCGGCATCTATCTCTCGGTCGCCTGGATGCTCGCTTGGAACCTGTTGGCCGACAAGCGGGGGAGCTTCTGGGAGTGTCTTGAGATGAGCCGTCAGGCCGTCACCGCCCACTGGGGCTGGGCTTTCCTGTTGACCATCGTGGCGCAGATCATCTCCCAGGCTGGCATCATCGCCTGCTTCGTCGGAATCTTTGCCACTTTGCCCTTCTACATGTTGATGGTCTCAGCGGCCTACCGGCGTCTTTTCGCCGAGCCTCAGCTCTAAACTCCTGACTTCGGCCCATGGCCGGCACGATGAATTTCTTCCGGGCCCAGGATGAGGCCCGTGGAC